>NZ_CAWUDP010000054.1:0-73776 GCF_963920835.1 Scytonema sp. PCC 10023 | reverse complement strand
GCACTTGAATACCAAAACCAATGCTTAGCCATTCTTCAGCAGTTAGATGACCAAGCCAGTATAGCCAGTGCTTACAATCAGTTAGGAATTATTTATCGAGGGTGGGGGAAATACGAGCAAGCAATAAGTTCCTATCAACAAAGCAAGGAACGTTACCAACAGTTAGGTCGAGATAAGGATGTAGCTAACCTGTGGTACAATTTGGCTGATTGCTACAGAGAATGGGGAAAATATGAGAAAGCACTTGAATGCGAAAACCAATGCTTAGCCATTCGTCAGCAGTTAGATGACCAAGTCAGAATTGCCCTTGCTTACAATCAGTTAGGTCGGATTTATCAAGGGTGGGGCAAATACGAGCAAGCAATCAATTCCTATCAACAAAGCCAGGAACTTTACCAACACTTAGGTCGAGATAAGGATGTAGCTAACCAGTGGTACTGGATGGCTGTTTGCTACAGAGAATGGGGGAAATATTCGCAAGCCGTTGAATGCGAGAACCAAGACTTAGCCATTCGTCAGCAGTTAGATGACCAAGTCAGAATTGCCCTTGCTTACAATCAGTTAGGTCGGATTTATCAAGGGTGGGGCAAATACGAGCAAGCAATCAATTCCTATCAACAAAGCAAGGAACTTTACCAACACTTAGGTCGAGATAAGGATGTAGCTGACTTGTGGTTATGGTTGGCTGATTGCTACAGAGACTGGGGGAAGTATTCGCAAGCACTTGAATGCGAAAACCAAGGCTTAGCTATTCGTCAGCAGTTGGATGACCAAGCTAGTATTGCCAATGCTTACTTTCGGTTAGGTAGGATTTATCAAGGGTGGGGCAAATACGAGCAAGCAATCAATTCCTATCAACAAAGCAAGGAACTTTACCAACACTTAGGTCGAGATAAGGATGTAGCTGACTTGTGGTTATGGTTGGCTGATTGCTACAGAGACTGGGGGAAGTATTCGCAAGCACTTGAATGCGAAAACCAAGGCTTAGCTATTCGTCAGCAGTTGGATGACCAAGCTAGTATTGCCAGTGCTTACAATCAGTTAGGTAAGATTTATCAAGGGTGGGGTAAATACGAACAAGCAATCCACTACCATCAACAAAGCCAGGAACGTTACCAACAGTTAGGTCGAGATAAGGATGTAGCCAACCTGTGGTACTGGATGGCTGATTGCTACAGAGAATCGGGGAAATATCAGCAAGCACTTGAATGCGAAAACCAATGCTTAGCCATTCGTCAGCAGTTGGATGACCAAGCTAGTATAGCCAATGCTTACAATCAGTTAGGTAGGATTTATCAAGGGTGGGGGAAATACGAGCAAGCAATAAGTTCCTATGAACAAAGCCAGGAACGTTACCAACAGTTAGGTCGAGATAAGGATGTAGCTAACCAGTGGTACAATTTGGCTGTTTGCTACAGAGAATGGGGGAAGTATGAGCAAGCTATTGAATGCGAAAACCAATGCTTAGCCATTCGTCAGCAGTTGGGTGACCAAGTCGGAATAGCCGGTGCTCACTTTCAGTTAGGTAGGATTTATCAAGGGTGGGGTAAATATGAGCAAGCAATCAACTACTATCAACAAAGCAAGGGACTTTGCCAACACTTAGGTCGAGAAAATAATTTAGCTCAGACTCTTAGGAGATTTGGTTATGCTCAAACACTTTTAGCTAAAACTTATCAAGATAACGTTGTAGCTCTCAATCTATTAACACAAGCTGAAAATAATATTCGGCAAGCAATTCAATTTAATACGACAGGCGATTATAAGTATCATCTAGCTTA
Organism: Scytonema sp. PCC 10023; assembly: GCF_963920835.1. Taxonomy (NCBI): domain Bacteria; kingdom Bacillati; phylum Cyanobacteriota; class Cyanophyceae; order Nostocales; family Scytonemataceae; genus Scytonema; species Scytonema sp. PCC 10023. Next base: position 71,995 of record NZ_CAWUDP010000054.1, on the reverse strand, counting down.
CGACTACACCATTCTCGGTTTACTCTACTCAGAACGCCTACATTTCTTACCTAGCGACGACTCATCAATACAAGAACAAGTCGTCCTGTTCGAGCAATACTACCACACTGGCTTAACTTATCTTACTGAACTAGGGCAAACAGTGGATAGAGCCAATGCAGCTCTCGATATGGCTCGTGCTTATTTAGAGGTGGAAGTTTTACAAAATCTCAACCGTGCGGAAGAAATCGCTCAAGAATGTCTGCAAATCTTTCATGAGTATAACCGCCGCAAACAGGAAGCCGCAGCACTCAAGCTATTGGGCGAAATTTACCAAAAACGTACACAACAAAATCAGCCTGATGCAGAGCCAATTGCTACTCAGTTTTTATCTCAAAGTCTGCAAATCTACCGAGAGTTGGATTTACAAAAAGAAGCAGTGGAGGTAGAGCAGTTGATGCATCCATCAAACCCGTAGCAAGTGCAAAGCGAGGATGAAGCCCGTAGGCGTTACACTGATAATACCTGCTGGGCAATCAGGTTTAATTCCGGCAAAGCTATTGAAACAATCCGCTGATTTCCGGTAAACTCTGTCACAGTAAATGGAAATCGTTGCGGGTTAAGGGACTTCCAATTAAAAAAATCTCCAATTTGTAGTGATGCAGCGAAGAATGGTGGGTTACGGCGCACTTTACTCCTGTATGTAAAACCTCAACTGTCGTGCGCCTAACCCACCCTACATAATGGATAATTTATTTTTTGGTACTCCCTAAGCATCAGCTTTCTTTTTTCTGTTGATGCTCGCGATCGCCTATGCTTTGGCATAAAATCACGTATTCGTAATTTCTGCTTGCTAATTTGTAAGAGAACTGAAACGGGCGATTGGGCAGAGCGCATTCGTGAGGCGATCGCAATCACGCGCCCTTTATTCAAGTAGTTAACAGGTTTTTGGTTCGCAAACTGAGTGGTTTTAAGCTGAAAATCCTACAATTTGCACATCATCTTTTAATCAAATTCTTGTGGGGTGGGCATCTTGCCATACGTGTCAACAATCACGTTTAACCATTAATTCCACATTGGTTTTACCCCACCCCTTACCCCTCCCCTTGGTAAGGGGAGGGGAGGTTTTGGCGCAAGACAAAACCGGGGTGGGGTGAAGCGACAATTGTGGGCGAGTAGGATAAGGCATAATGTAACGTAATGACAAGGTTTTCACCTTAAGTTGACACCAATGGCATCTTGCCCGCCCAAATTGTGCAAACTAAATGCACAACAGCTTATTCTCAGTTCGATGCATCTGTTATACGAAAAGTTGCAGCATTTAAGACATTCCGAATTAGTAGTTACCACTTTCTAACTCGAAGCACTGGTATAAAACCGCAAGGCAAACCGCCAAAACCTGGAGGAAACAAAAAACAGTGCGATCGCCAACACACCCGCGCCTACTATCCAACCGATTTGACCCCTACCCAGCATCGCTTCCGCAGGTATAGTCGTTAAAAAAGCTACAGGAACAACATACGTGAAGAAAAAGCGGAATGCAGTAGGATAGGCTACCATCGGGTATCGCCCAGCTTCCAAAAAACCCCGCAGCACTTCGGTGACGTTGTAAATTTTGACGAACCAAATACTCGTGGCTCCTAACATGAACCACAGACTATAAAGAATGACCAAGCCAAAACTCAGAGGAATTGCACTGATGAGGTAGTCGTCTATTCCTAAACCGAGTTTTCTACCTGCGTAGCCAATTATGATACTCCCAAAAACTACATCCGGGAGTCCCCAAGGTGAGACGGTACGGGTGGAAAGCCAAAACTGGCTGCGGATGGGTTTGAGTAGCACAAAGTCCAGTGTACCTTCCTGTACGTGGCGGACAATGCTATTCAGGTTTGGGGCAAGGAAAGTTGCAGAAAAACCTTGCAGCAGGGTAAAAATTCCCAAAACTACCAAAGCTGCTTCCCATGACCACCCTGAAAAGGTGTAGCCGTTACCATAAAACAAGAATAGCCCAAAGAGACTACCTGCAAGATTACCCAAGCTGCTCAAGGTTGCTAACAGGAAGTTGATACGATACTCCAGCTCAGCCTCTATGGCAGTGCTCCAGAATAATTTTAGGACTCTTAGGTATCTGTTTCTCAAGCTAAAGAACTATAAGCGCAAAAGTAAGTGCATTATACTTATTATCTCATCTACTTGACGCTTTTTGCTCGCGCCCACCTGTTCTCCAGAGGAAAGCAACGAGTACTGCTGCGGTAAACAAAACGATTGCTGCGATCCGAAAGGTTCTCTGGAGACCAAACACCAGTGCTTCAGCAGGTGCAGCTGTGACATCAACAGCAGAGGACTGGGAGAGAGTCAGCACTGCAAACAAAGCTCCCATGACTGATAATCCTGTGGTTTGTCCTAAAGTCCGGGATAAAGACATCAACCCGGAAGCAATACCCAGACGTTCTGGAGGAACCTCGCCCAAAATAGCGCTATTGTTGGGTGATTGAAACATTCCCAGCCCAATGCCAAAGGGCGCAACCCGTACAATATAACCGAGTTCTGTCAACTGAGCATTGAAGGTACTGATGCCAAGACATCCAACTGTCATCAACAGCAACCCAATCAAGCTGATGATACGCGGTCCAAATCTATCTGATAGATTCCCAGAAAAGGGGGCGACGATACCACCCAACACAGGCGACACCGCCAGCAACAACCCTACTTGTTGGGTGGAATAGTGGAGAACTAACTCAAGAAAGAAAGGAGCAATAAAAATCACGCCTGCAATCACGATAAACACTAGCAAGCCTGATAACAAGCTGAGGCTAAACTGCAGATTGCGAAACAGCTGCAAGTCTAGCATGGGTTGTTGGATGCGCGTTTCAAGCCATAAAAAACTTATCAAGCCAAGGATGGCGATCGCAAGCAACGCCAGTGCCCCAATACTACCAAAGCCCTGATTTTGTCCGGCTGTCATCCCAACGGCGAAGCAAACCAAGGTCAAAGTCATAATCAGTGCCCCTAGCCCATCAAACTTTTGTTTGGTTGAGTTGCTCTTACCTGCAGGAACACTGCGGACTACGACAAAGCTGGCGAATATCCCTATCGGCAGATTCACCAAAAAGATGCTGCGCCAGCCAGAAAGCCCAATCAGCAATCCCCCGACTGTAGGACCAAGGGCAATACCCAAAGAGACAACCGCGCCAATGATACCCAGCGCCCGCCCGCGTTCTGAACTTGGAAAAACCTCGGTAACAATTGCCGCTCCCAGCGCTGAAATCATCACGGCTCCCAGTCCTTGCAGTGCGCGAAACCCAATCAGCCAGTAGTCTCCAGGTGCAAGTCCACACAAAAGCGAACTCACAGTAAACAGCACCAATCCTCCGAGATACAGCTGTTTCTTTCCGAACATATCCCCGAGACGAGCTGCACCCAATACTAACGCAGTCACGACAAGCAAGTAGCTCAAGACGACCCATTGTATGGTGGCAAAGCTTGTGTGGAATACCTGCACCAAAGTGGGAAGAGCAATGTTGACAATACTGGTGTCTATAGTAAACATTAGTACACCCAGACCAACACCCAACATTGCCCACCACTTTCCTGATGATGGCTGAGGTAGATGCAATTGCTTTGAGTTGCCGTTCATATTCTTATTTTTTGGTGTCTCAACCTGCTTGGGTTAGTTCTGCCGTCAAAAAACTTCGTAGTCTTTTTTCCCTAGCTGTCTAACTATTAGCTTTCTAACCATTCGTTGTCAATATATTTGTGTACTTGCAATCAGGTTAAGGAGAGTCTATATAGTCAGTTTGTTTCTGTTCTACAGTTTGTTCAAACACTTGCTTTAATAAAATCAATCCTTCTTCGATCTGAAGAATTTGTTCTTGTGTGAGGTGAGTGAAGAGATCAGCAATGCGATCGCGAGTTTGTTTGCGAGCTTGTTCCAAGTGATGCAGCCCGTCTTCCGTCAGCTTAAGGACAACACGCCGCCGTTCTTGAGGGTGATCATTGCGATGGACATAGTTGCGCTGAACAAGCCGCTCTATAGTTGCTGATGCTGTCGCACGAGTCACTCCCAAGTGTTCAGCAAGGCCAGAAAGTGAAGCACCAGGGTTGCGATCCAAAAATGCGAGCGTCCGGAATTGAGGGACAGACAACGTAGTAGAGCCTATAGCACGCATATCTGCTCGGATTGCTCGCATAACCAATGGAATTGTTTCCATCACCTTAGCCGCACAATCTTTTGAGGTTGTTTTTTGAGAAGTTTGCTCTAAGCCCATTTTATTGTTATTTTTCCTAACTCATTGCAAGTTTAACGATGCAAAGTTGTCATTCTATCTTAGAGATAACAATCTCTTAACCTCTGCTGCTACCTATTTAGATACAATCAGAAGACAGCAAAATCATAGGTAGAGCAGATGCTTTACCTACGATATACAAATTTCGGTCAAGAAAAACGCTCTTTACTTGCAGTGACTTAGGACTGAAGGCAAAGAAAAAATCGTATGAGTCTGCGCGCAATTACACCAGTTTTTACGTATTTGAACCACACTGTAAGGGCACAGCAATGCTGTGCCCCTACGGCAAATGTGGTTTATTTACCTGAAAATAGCTGTAAGTTACATAACCACGCGTGAATACAGCCGTCCACTAATGACTGTCATGACCACAATTGCAACTAGCAGAACTGTAAAGTCTACAGCAAACCCATATGTGCTTGTGCCATTTGCCAGCATTGTACCTCTAAGAGCATCAACCTGATATGTTAACGGATTAAGGTGTGAAATCATCTGCAACCATTTTGGCATCAGCGAAATGGGGTAGATCGCATTACTGGCAAAAAACAATGGCATAGTCATTAACTGCCCAATCCCTGTAAAGCGTTCTCTTGTTTTCACAAGACATCCAATGATCAGTGAAAAGGTCGAGAAACAGACTGCTCCCATAACTACAATCAGCACAACTCCCATAATGGCGAGCGGATTGAAATTCAATTTGACACCCAACAGCAGTGATAATCCATAAATAATGACTATCTGAGGTAGACTTCGCACCCCAGAAGATAGAGATTTGCCTAGTACCATAGCTACCCGGGGAGTAGGACTAGCCAGGAATTTATGAACAATTCCTAAGTCTTTTTCCCAAATAATTGCCATACCACCTGTGAAAATTGCCATAAATAGCACGCTTTGAGCCAAAATTCCAGCAGCCATGAAGTCGAGATATGGCAAGCCATTGGTGGGAATGGCACGAATGCGGCTAAAGACTTGTCCGAAAATAAGAAGCCACAATGCAGGTTGCGCTGTACGCAAAAATATATCGCTTGGATCATGCCATAGCTTGCGGACTTCCAGCTCGACAATCACGAGTGTCTTTGTTATCAAGTCGGAAATGGCAGCCAGTAAATTTGCTGAACGAGAGGGTCGTCCGTTAGCCCAAGCGACGTGCAGCGCGTCTGATTCTCGATGTCTCATGGTAGCTGACTCCTGATGCTAGTTGGTCACCTGTGTAGTGGATAAACACATCATCTAAAGTTGCATTACTCTTAGCCAAAGAAGCTTTCAATTCTGCGGGTGTACCAGTTACAACGATTTTGCCTCGATGCATAATTGCCACTCGGTCACATAAGCTATCTGCTTCTTCTAAAAAGTGAGTGGTTAACAGTACAGTCGTGCCATAATTCTCAAGGAGTTGTTGCACAAGCTCCCACACCTGATTGCGTGCTATCGGGTCTAGTCCTACAGTTGGCTCGTCAAGAAACAGAATTTTAGGCTGATGCAGAATCGATTGAGCAATTTCCAGCTTGCGGATCATGCCACCAGAGTAGTTTCGCACTAGTCTGTGGGCGACATCCTGCAAACCCATAAATAATAGAGCCTCCCGGATTCGATGTTCGCGTTTTGACCGGGGAATATCATACAGCTTGGCAAAAATCAGCAGATTTTCATAACCTGTTAAATTGCCATCACAAGAAAGTGCTTGGGGAACATAACCAATGACTCGCCTCACTGCTGGCGCTTGATGAGTAACATCAAATCCAGCTATGACTGCTTGTCCTGAACTAGGGGGCAGCAGAGTTGTCAACATCTTAATTACTGTACTCTTGCCTGCACCGTTCGGTCCGAGCAAGCCAAACACTTCACCGACTTTTATAGTGAAACTTAAGGCATCGACTGCAGTAAATTTGCCAAACTTGCGACTGAGGTCGTACGCCTGCAATGCAGCCTCAGTGATAGTCAGTTGCACCACGGATGAAATTTGCCTTTTTTAGTTAGATAATCTAACAATTAGTATTACATATCTTAGTTCACTCGAATACTTACGTTTCATTGAGATATGCAGAACTTAGGCGCTAAAACGGTCTAGGCACATTCTGGCTAATAAGTGACGATTGGCAGTGCGATCGCCCTGATGGCAATTTCGATGATGATTCCCATTGCGGGAACAAATACTCTACCCGCAATGGGAATTTTCGTGACTGGCTTTGGTTTGCTAGAAGATGATGGTGCTATTAGTCTCAGTGGTTTAGTCCTTTGTGTGATGGGTGCAATTCTAACTACCTCAATTTTATTTGCGTTAATTTGGGGTGGTTCCAGTCTTCTTGACGTTATCAAGACTTGGTTGGGTTGTTAACTATTTGTTCAAAGAAAATAAGAGTAAGAAAGGGGCGATGTCTTCAATGGGAAGCAAATGTTGAGCAGCACCGAGTGCCAGTGCCTCTTTCACCATGCCAAACGCCACACCATTGTCATCTTGGGCGATTGTCAGACCTCCTACTTGAGAAATTGCCTGTAAGCCTTGTACACCGTCATGACCAAGCCCAGTTAATAAAACCCCAGCGGTTGTTTTGCCATAGAAGCTAGCCATAGATTTAAACATAACTGTAATCGAGGGACAATGCTTTTCTCCTGGTACAGCTCTTGAATAAATAAACTTGCCTTTTGAGTCTAATTCAAGATGATTCTTCTCTGGAGCAAAATAAACTGTTCCTGGTTCAGGGGACTCACCAACTTCAGCAACTTTGATTCTCAACTTACACTGGGAGGACAACCAATCCACCAATTTTGACAAAACGCCTTCACCTACGTGCAGGGTACAAATAATCGGCAATGGGAAATCAGCCGGCAGTTTGCTCAGAATCTTTTGGATAGGTTGAAGACCTCGTGTGGAAGCCCCTATACAGATCACCCGGTAGGAAAGTGCCACATTTGTTACTGGTGTTTCAGTTTTTAAGGACGACCCAGATGTTGTCGGCGACCCAGGAGGAGTCAACGGCTGTTTTTGTTGTTGCGGTTTGGCAGCCACATTCATACTCGAAAGGACTTTAATTTTGGCAATCAACGCTGCTTTAATTTTCTCATAGTCAGTCGGCGAACCAGTGGTTGGTTTGGGGAAAACATCTGCAGCACCAGCTTGCAACAGACGAAAGATAGTGTCGATGTCGGTGTTTTGGACAAAATTGCTAATCACCAAAATTGGTCGCGGGTCTTGAGCCATGACACGCTTGGTCAACTCCAGACCATCCATATTTTCCATCATCAGGTCTGTACAAATCACATCCGGCTGCGTCTTGGTAATCACTTCCAGACCCTCCTCACCATCGCGTGCTGTACCGACCACAGCGACCTCTGGTGAGGAATTTAGTAATCGTTGAAGAATTTCCAGAGCAATAGGGGAATCCTCAACCAGAACCACTTTCTTTTGGCGTATACTCATTTATACGAACTTCCTTAATGTATCTAAAAACTCTCCTTGCTCGAACTCGCCTTTGGTGATGTAAGCGTTTGCTCCGACCTGTGCGCCTTGGCGCTTGTCCTCCTCCGATGCCATCGTTGTCACCAAAATGACAGGCAATTCCTTGTATTCTGGTAATTGGCGAATTTTAGCAGTCAGTTCCAGCCCGTCCACATTTGGCATTTGGATGTCCGAGATCACGGCATCGAATTTGCTTTCCCTGAGTTTGTCAAAGCCATCTTGACCGTCTACAGCAGCAGTAACTTCGTAACCAGCAGTTTCCAAAATCCGCCTCATCTGAGTACGAATGGGAATGGAATCTTCAACCAGAAGAATTTTCTGTTTGATTTGTGCTTTTTCGCTTAACTCCTTAACTGTAATAGAAACAACTGTCTTCTTGGCTGACTTGAACAAATCTGGAGGATTGAGCACCATGCAAACTTCTCCCGTACCGAGAATTGTGGCACCGGATATATTGCAAACTCTCTTGAGCAAATGACTCTGTGGCTTCAAGACAATGTCCTGTAGCTCCAATACAGTGTCTACTAGCAGTCCCAAACGCTCGGAACCAAGCTGGAGAATAACACAGGGAATACTTTTGATGCCAACGTTCAAAGCTTGGGTTGATGCAGGTACTTTGACAGGTAAGCCTAATAAATCTGCAAGCCAAGCAACTGAAACAGGCTGTCCTTGGAAGGGGAAGGTTTGGCTCCCTTCCACCGCAAAGATTTCCTGAGGAGAAACCAACAGCATTGTTTCCACAAATTCTACAGGGATGGCATAGGAATTTTGGTTCACCTGCACAATCAAGACATGGGTCGTTGCGAATATGCTACTGATTGTGATGCGAAATAAACATCCCTTGCTGGGTGTAAATTCTACCTGGATGGTTCCTTTGAGTCGTTCGACGTTGGCACGCACGACATCCAAACCGACTCCTCTGCCGGAAATCTCAGTGACTGCTGTGCGGGTGGAGAAACCAGGGGCAAATATCAATGCCTGAATCTCCGCCGTTGACATACCTGCCAGTTCTGCTTCAGAGCGAATCCCACGGCGCATCGCTGCTAGTTTAATAGCTTCGATATCCAAACCGCGCCCATCATCTGAAACTTCAATACTCACGGTGTTGCCAGTTTGGTACACCCTCAAGTGAATTGTTGCTGTAGGGGGCTTGCCAAGTTTTAAACGCTCTTGGGGTGTTTCGATGCCATGATCTATAGCATTGCGGAGGATGTGCATCAGCGGGTCTTTCATCTCTTCAATAATCCGCTTGTCTACACTAATCTGTTCACCTTCGATGTGAAGATCAACTTCTTTGCCTTGCTGCTTAGCCAAATCTCGCACGGTGCGAGGAAACAGATGAAAAATTGTGGATAATGGCAGTAGTCGCAAAGAGGTGACTCCCGACTGAAGTTCGTTGGATATGATTTCGAGTCTGGCAGTATAATCAAACGCTTTCTTCTGGAGTCGATTGAGATACTCTCCCAGTTCCTTAAGGCGGTTTTCTGTTAAGGAGCAGGAATTTTGCATCTGTTGCAGTTGATTACCTAGCCCGCGTCGCTCTAGATCTCTGTATGCTTGACGGATCACAAAGGCTTGTCGGTTCAACTCTTCCCACAGGGTGATCATTTCCTCAATTTCAACAAGTTGGTCTGCAATCTGACTTTTGGTAACCACCAGTTCACCCACTTGTGTCAACAGCTTATCGAGCCTCTGGGATTCAACGCGGATAGTGTCAATTTGGTAGTCGCTTTCAGCCGCAATAGTATCTGCGTTTGCTACCGTGGATTCACCAATTTTAACTGCATCATTTAACACCTTTTGTGGTTCTGCCAGGGTTGAGGAATCTTCCTCTGATTCGGCATCATCGAAGACCAAGGACTGTGCAAAGGAGAAGGTTGAGGAATCCTCCTCTGATTCAGTGATGTTTTCTGGTACGGTTTCTGGAATTTCCGACCATGCATCACTAGACTCACCTCTCATCAGTTGAGCTAGGATATGGAAGACGCTGACTCCTGCTGGTTGTCCGGTAACGGCTTCATGGGCAATTTTACGAATAGCATCCAGTCCTTGAGAAAGGCATTCGTAGAGTTGGGAAGTAAAAACTCGCTCACCCTGCTTAACGGACCCCAGAATTTCTTCGATTTGGTGGGTGAGGGTTTCCACATCTTTGACCCCCAACATCCGGGAATCACCTTTGAGGGAGTGGGTTTCTCGGAGTAATCCTTCGAGTTTGGCCTTGTCTTGGGGATTTTTTTCGAGATGCAGCAACCCTGCTTCGATTTTCTGTATGCGTTCGGCACTGGCTGCTTTGTACAGCGATCGCAGTTCTTCGTCTTCTATCATCATGGCTTTAAAGCTGTTTTGATGAATGATTTTGTTTCGTTTTGTTACAGCATAGCCTGAAGATTCTGAGCCGCTTCACTGAGGTCTTCGGTAGCTTCTTTCACCTGGGAGATGCCAAGGGCTGTTTCTTTTGCTTCTAAGTTGATAGCATTCATCGCTGCGACAACCCTTTGCACCGCAACAGCCTGCTGTTTAGCTGTCATGGCAATCTCTTGGTTGTTAAGGAACACCATATTAATAGCATCAGCGATATTGATGAACACATCACCTGTTTCTTCAGCTAACCTGATTCCTTGGGTCGCTTTTTTGGTGCCTTCATCAGTCACCATGATAGTGGAGTTAATTGCTGCTTGCACTTCGTTGACCAAAATATGAATTCGGTCAGCTGATTTCCTGCTTTGATCAGCCAGTTTACGAATTTCGCCAGCCACGACGGCAAAGCCTTTGCCTTGCTCACCCGCACGCGCTGCTTCTACGCCTGCGTTGAGAGCCAACATATTTGTTTGGGTTGCCAAATCTGCGACGATGTCAGAAACTGTGGTGATTTGTCCTGTTTGCTCAGAAAGACGAACAATTTGGTTGGCGATCGCAATCACCTGGTCTTTTAGTTCCGAAATACCGTCCATCGCCACACCCACTGTTTTCGTTCCTGACTCAGCCAGATCTAAGGCTTTCTGCGCTCCAGAGGCAGAAATTTCGGCTTTTTGGGCGGATTGGAGCGAATAAGTTCCCACTTCCTCAATAGTAACTGTGGTTTCATTCACTGAGGAAGACTGCTGCAAGATGGTGCGTTCCTGTTCGTTGACTGTGCTCGTAATGTCTTTTGTCGAAGATGCAACCGCATTTGAGGCGTCTTGGATTGTCTTAGCAATACTCGACGAGAGAGCATAAGAAATGACTAGGGAAATAGAGGCAGCTAGCAATGTACCCAAACCGGCAATAATTTGTATCAAGACAGTTGCCTGTTTGACTTCGTTAATCGATGCTTGAATAATTTTGTCTTGCTCCCGTTCAAACTCATTTTGCAACGTTTCAAAATTTTGAACAAGCTCTCTACTTTTTAACGTCTCAAATTTTTTTCTTGCTTCATCTTTCTTACCTGTTTGTATTAAACTAATTATCTCTAGGTCAATTTTTTTGAGTTGCTCCCCAAGTTCACGAAGTTTTTTCAACCGCTCTTTTTGCTGCGGATTCACAACAACCTTTTCAGCAGCTACAAGCGAGCTTTCGTATTGAGAGATTGCCGTGTCAGCGGATTCTATGAAAGATTTTTCATTATTAAGTATCAGCAAACCACGCATTGCCCGTTCGGTTGTTGATATACCCAATGCTGCTTTGCCTGTTGCTTGAGATGCGGTCTTAGTATCTTCTATTTGTTTCAAGGATATATCAAGTTTTCGAGAATTTCCAAAAGCCAGACCGCTAATCACTATCAATAAGAATAGCGGGAATGAATATCCCAATAAAATTCGACCTCTTAACTTTAATTTTGCCAACATATGTTCATATCCTTCTAGGTGATATCTATTTATAAATTCATTGAGAATTCAGCCAATATGAATGAGTTATACTTAATACGAATTGTCGCTCACACTAAATTTGTTCATTCACTACCAGTCCTCCTTGAGTCAGGATTTTAGGTAAGTCTAGGACAATCAGCATTTTTTCCTGAAAGAAAGCTATTCCTTGAAGGTACTGTGCATCGCCCGTGAGTTTTATTGTGGGCAAAGGATTGATTTCAGCAGGGTTGAGATTAACCACCTCCAAAACTTTATCGACAGGCAATCCGGCAACAATATCATCAACTTGAACCACCACTGCTTTAGAACCAACTCTAATCGGGGTGATTGGCAAATTCAAAACATTCCGAATATCAACTAAGGTGACAATTTCTCCACGCAAATTCATATTGCCAACAATATGGTTTGGGCAACAGGGAATTGGTGTCAAATTGTCAATATCAGTGAATTCCCGCACCAGTTCTAAGTCTAGCCCATAGTACTCGTCACCAATGCCAATCACTGCTAAAGGCATCAGCTTGTTTGTCACCTCTAAGTCTTCTAATGATTGCCTGAGATTCTCCGCCCGCTGTCGGAAAATAGCTCTTTCTTCAGGAGTCGCATGGGGAGAATATAAGTCGTAGAAGTTTGGTGTTTGGAATTCCTCAATCTGTTGGTATTCGTGATAATTTTGTTGTTGCTCATCACCTGTTATCATCTCCAACTGGCTTTGTGCATCCCAAATCAAGGTGACTAAAATATCTGGTTGACGAACTAATTTCTTGGAATCAAGCAAAAAAATTGTTTCTGAATCTAGATTGGCGATACCAGTAAGAAATGTCGTGTTGATATCACAAATAAATCCATCATCAGGCGCTGTTTCAATGACTTCATCATCTAGTTCTAACATTTCGTTTACCAGGTGAACTAGTATGCCAATTTGCAAGCCCTCCCACCCTAAAATAATGATGTAGTCGCTAAGATAGCAAACTTTCGGGAGATATCCTTGAAGCCAATCAAGATGTATTACTGGCACAATTTGCGTCCGCAAATTGAGGATACCGATAATATCGGTACTTGCTTCAACAATGGGTATCAGTTCCGGAAGCGGGAAAATTTCTTCAACCAGCGCTGCTTCGATTCCATAGTGCAAATCATGTATACGAAATGTCAGGTATTTTTTGTTTTCCATTGCAGTTTTCTACTCTTGATGTTGACTGTTAACAATTAACTGTCAATGGTCATATGATACTTATTTGAATACAATTTTATATAATAAAAGGATAGGTAATAATACAAAAGTAAACTGAAAAGCTTGCAAAACTTTGTTATCGAAAGTTATATTTGTAAGAGACAGTTTTTAAAGTTTCTCGTCTTTCGCCCACAAATTTTCCCACAACTTCAAGTAAATGGTGAGGTTCAAATGGCTTGGTTAAATAATGAGTTGTTCCAGCAATTTGACCTCGAAGTTTATCAGAGAATTTATCTCGTGCCGTGACCATAATAATGGGTAAATTCTTGAATTTCGCAATACTGCGTACTGTACGGCAGAATTCTAAACCGTCAATATCTGGCATAGTGACATCCAACAGCAACAGTGCAATAGGATTGGTATTCATCAAACTCAGCGCTTGCAAAGCGTTATCTGAAAAAAGAACTTGATAACGTTCTCCCAAAGCCCGCTTGATTAAAATCTGCACCACAGGGCTGTCATCAACACTCAGAATAACTGGGCGTTGCTCTTCAACATGAGAAACTGTTTGAACCACAGGTGTGTGCTGTCCAAAAGTTATCCAGTTCGATGCTACCCACGACCTATAGCTTTGTGCTAGATTCAGAGGGTCTTCGTCTAATTGTTCGGCGATGTCTATGAGCGATCGCCTACCATCCACCCATTTGTATAAATCCTGCTGCGCAATGCTTGTTTTTACTGTTCGCCAACCTGGTAACAGTTGAGGAATCGCCTCCATGCTGGGAATAACACGAGCAAGTGCAGTCCATTGGTGCTGGCGATGAGCAACATCTTGGATCAGTTTCTTCCATTCCAAACCGTGAGCATCTTTTCCATAACTTAGGTCAATCTCAACTGTGGGATCTAACTCTAATTTTCCTGGATAAGGTAATGTTTGTTCTAACACTTGCACAAATTCAGTATGGATACAGGTTTCAATCTCTTCCCACTTAAACACTCGTATCCGCACGATTTGCTCTAAAAGTTCTCGAAAAGATGATGGATTTTGTAATTTTTGCGCTGCATATCCAACAGCAACGTTAGCCCAGTCATGACTTAACTTAATCCCAATTCTTCTAGCAAGTTCTTGATTATTAACTCTTTTTGACCCGCCGTAAACAATCTTGCCGTTGTTCAAAAAGACAACACGCAATCTTGGCTTTTGCTCAGAATTTACAATTGCATTGATCCAAACAGAGCCACTAGCCCCTGTACTTTGTAGATCCTCTAGCAAATCACTGAGTTGTCCAGCTTGATACTGTAATGATTTCAACATCCTATATTAAATAATTTACTATACATTTAGAGGTATATGTAGCGGATGAATCATATTTTGTCATTACCCACATTCAAGATGTGGACAACCCATATGAATTTTGCTTTTCCGTCTTAAAAAAGAAAACCTGTCTATTCAAAATTCTGCCCTTGTCACCTACTTTGCCTCAAAGCGTAGGTTTACTAGTAGATTTACCCCAACATATGTAGCTCAAACAAACACTAAGTTGCTATTTTATTGCCTATTCATAAATTACATAACTTAACTGGATCTATCCTCGCTCACACTAAAAAGTATGCGCTTAGTGAATCATCAAATTTACACTACAGATTTAGGGCAGTCAGTGTAAGCACCACAGCCCTCCAAAAAAGTAGGTATTCAAGAAGAATGAATTTTCACCTGTGGAAAATCCGGTAGATACCCCATAACCTCATTGCGACCGATAGCAAAAATGAGACACACCCAATCACGGTATCAAGAGGTTTTTTTCGTTGCGATCGCTTTCTTACGTATATACGTATATACGTATTTTAGTAAAAAGCGACAACCGAGTACGGTCACGTACCCAGGTTGAGTAGCATAACCAAAGTTACCAAACAAGACACTAAAAATCAAGTAGAATCTATGAAGGCTTTAAGAAAAGTTGTTTAATTGGGATCAAAGCTTTGATTAAGGCTTTGAAATGAATCATGTACCAGGTTAGCTCTTATACTGCCTTGGTACCTGTGATTGCTGTGTGTAAAAATTCCAAAAAATAAGATTTCTAAGCACATTACTGAATTGATTATTATTGATTTTTATTTCATTCTTTCTCTTAAATGTTTACATATAGCAATCCTCCGCAGATTTATGAAAATTGAGAGACACAGATCCCCGACTTCTTTAAGAAGTCGGGGATCTTGTTTTTCACAAATGATTTAGCACTGCTATAAATAAAATGAGTAGAGGTTAAAATCCTGCTCAAAGTTCCCAAGTACTTACCGCTTCTAAAAACCGAAGCATATCTGGGCATTAGTCCGTAAATATGGGCAAGCTCAACTCCACGGTATAAGTTCGCTCGATTAGAAGCGCTTGGAAGCTTGGTTCCCTTGCTTCGTAGCTCAGGTTCTTTGACCACTAATCCCCAGTTAGAGATACTGAAACGAATTTCAATACGAGACTTAAAAAATATTCAATTTTTAATAATTAGTTTGTGCCAAGTGTTTCAAGGGTTTCACGCCAAGTAAGCTATGAGATCCCGTACTAATCAAACGTTGATTGATTATACAACAACAAACGTACAGTTTCCGCATTCCGATGGGCAATAATTCAGACATTTGCCTAGATATGCACAAAATTAACCGAGCAGCATCCAACCCTTACTAAAGAGCAGTCACTTTTTGGGGGACTCCTCCAAGCAAGTCAACTCAAAGGAAAGAGGAACTCTAAGAGGATGTTTGTCAAGTGTCGTATTGTACCAAAATTTATCGATGATCCCCCTAAATCCACGCCAGTTCGCCCACTCAAGACCCCTGCGTACCCGTCACTGGCTCCCCTTAAAAAGGGGGACTTTTACCCCCTTTTTAAGGGGGCAAGTTACCAAGGCTACTACGCCCTGAAGTTAAAGAAGATTCCGACATTAGTATTTAGTTGAGCTTTCAGAAACTAGAGAAAAGCTGATAGCGTCAAACAAAGGAGAGTATTTTTGTGGACGTTGTAGCTTGAAAACGCGCTCTAACTACTGGCAGCTTCTACCGTACATCCAACCCCAGTGGCAAACCATTGTCAAGGGGTTCATTGGCATCTTGGGATATGTGCTAGCGACTTTGGCACTTTTGACTCTTGTGCGTCAATTTGCAACTGTTTTTGGGGGTGGTGATTTAAAAGCGATCGCCCTACAACTTGGCATCATAGCAGCAGTGTTTCTTGCCCGAGGATTTTTTCAATCTGTGCAAGATATGTACATGGCAAAAGCAGCACTGCGAGTCGCTTTTCATCTCCGTAAACAGGTTTACTCACACCTGCAAAAGCTCAATCTCAGCTATTTTGAAACAGCAAAAGCAGGTGATTTATCTTACCGCCTCACCGAAGATATCGACCGAGTTGGGGAAGTTGTACACAAACTCTTTCACGACTTTATCCCCTGCGTTTTGCAGTTGGTGGCAATTCCCATTTACATGATTTCTCTGAATTGGCAACTGACGCTTGCTACAGTCATTGTTGCACCGTTGATGGGTATTTTAATTGGTTGGTTTGGCGAAAAGTTACGCCAGTTCTCCTTAAAAAGTCAAAATCGTGTTTCAGATTTGTCAGCAATACTAACGGAAGTTTTCAGCGGTATCCGCCTCATCCAAGCTTTTGCAGCAGAGAAGTACGAAATTTCCCGGTTTAGCCGTGAAGCAGAACGCACTTTAAAAGCAAAATACTCAGTCGAACGACTCAAAGCAATTCAGATTCCGATTATCGGATTTCTCGAAGTTTTGAGTGTTTTAACACTGCTGTTCGTTGGCGCGTGGCAAATTGCTAATGATAACTTGACAGTAGCGGACTTTCTTAGCTACCTAACTGCAGGAGGGTTGTTGATTGACCCTATCGCTCACGTAACGAACAACTACAATGAGTTTAAACAGGGTGAGGCGTCTGTTGACCGCGTTTTTGAATTGTTGGCAATTCAACCTACAGTGGTGGAAAAACCAGATGCTGTTGTGCTTCCGACCGTCACTGGTAAGGTGGAATATAGTTCTGTGTCCTTTGCCTACAAAACTGGTGAACCTGTTTTAAAAGATATCAGTTTATTGGCACAACCAGGAGAAGCGATCGCCCTTGTAGGTGCTTCGGGTGCTGGTAAAACCACTTTTGTGAATCTTCTCCCCCGCTTTTATGATCCCAATATTGGTCAAATCTTAATCGACGGCGTTGATATTCGCGATGTCACACTTGACAGCTTGCGGCGACAAATTGGCATTGTTCCCCAAGAAACGATTATGTTTTCTGGGACAATTGCCCAAAATATTGCTTTCGGGCAAGACTTGTTTGATATCGAAGATGTTGAGAAAGCTGCGAAAATTGCTAACGCCGATCAGTTTATCACCCAACTGCCAGATGGTTATCACACTTGGGTGGGAGAGAGAGGGGTGAATTTATCCGGTGGACAGCGACAAAGAATTGCAATCGCGCGTGCTGTTTTGCTGAACCCCAGAATTCTTATTTTAGATGAAGCCACATCGGCATTAGATTCAGAGTCGGAAGCTTTGGTACAGGAAGCGCTAGAAAGGCTGATGGAAGGGCGGACTGTGTTTATTATTGCTCACCGTTTGAGTACAGTAAGGCGGTGCGATCGCATTTTAGTTCTGGAACGCGGTCAAATTGTTGAATCGGGAACTCATGAAGAATTGTTAACGCTGGGGCGTCGTTATGCCAGATTTTACGCCCAGCAGTTTAGCCAGACTTGACGTACTCCTCGGCATAAAATGTACGAGGATTCTTAAAAGATGTTCCAATGTAGGCATTAGCCATACATTTCCACCTTAATTCCTGTTTTTTAGACTCTTAACTAGACTGAAAATCAGTCCCCGCTACTACCGTCTCCGCAGGCATTTTGATTTTACGTCCACTTTGGGCGTCCCACCGCAGACTACGGTACAGTCACTCATACTACGTTTCTACCCTCGGAGTCCAGTTATGGATATCCTGTATGGATCGCCACCCAGTACCTTCAAGAATTCTACCAGAGAAACATGATTGTTAAAACCTGTCGTGTCACGTTTCATCCCCGGATTAAAAGGCAGGGGTTCTCACGCTCCCGTTATGCTTTGATAGACAACTCATGGGACAACTCATGGTCTTCATGAACAGCAAAATCCCAGTTTAGGAGTTTTTCCAAAAGTTGACTCTGACGTTTGGCATTTTGCTCAATCTCTTTCAGCGCCACAATTGTAGCACTGCGGTCAAGTTGACCTTGACGCCATAGTTGAGTCAAGTGAGATGTGCGATTCAGGCACGACTTGAACTCGATAGCCACAGAATATTGAAACTTTCTTAACTTTTGATAGTGAAAGTCTACATTGAGTGACAAACTTGAAGCATCAGAGTCGATTTCGTAAGGAGCAAGACGCCAGTTTAGGAGTTGTTCCAACAGTAGAGTCTGAAGTTCGGTGTGTTGCTCAACGATTTCAAAAGCTTGAAGAGTGGCATTGTGGTCGAATCGACTTTGACGCCACAAATGAATCCAAGATAGCAGACAGTTAAGGGAAAATCTAAATTCAATAGATATAGAAGATAGAAATTTTATATACTTTTGGTTAACGTAATCTGCATCTATCTTAGTACTGACTTTATTTTTTCTCATATCATACTTCCTATTGTAGTGTTGACCAGAATCGGCGGTAACTACCGGAAACTAACGGAATTAACTCTACTGTACAAGTTTTCTTTAGGAGAGTCTGTATACCCACAAGCAGATTTGTTCTACTATCTTGAGGAGTATCACTAAACTAAAACTTAAAAAAAAATTCGGGATCACCACACGGATAAATCAGGGATACTCACCAAAATTTTTTGTTTTCAAAGAAAGAACTTGGAGGCTTTTCACCTTGATCCATCTAGCCAGAAAAATTTCCCAACAGATAATTTCTCCGTGTTTATCTGCATACATTTACACTTTTAAATACCCTACAATCCACTTGGGTTTGTAAAACTTTATAAAAACTAAAGATTTTAGGAAAAGTCGAGAGAGCATAA
The DNA here is from genome assembly GCF_963920835.1 of Scytonema sp. PCC 10023. NCBI lineage: Bacteria > Bacillati > Cyanobacteriota > Cyanophyceae > Nostocales > Scytonemataceae > Scytonema > Scytonema sp. PCC 10023. Next base: position 53,223 of record NZ_CAWUDP010000054.1, on the reverse strand, counting down.
ATGGCAGCCATTACAGTTCATCAAAAAGTATTTGAAAAATTAAAACAAGCTTATATAGAAAAGTTAGGTAGTTCACCGAAACTTCTCATTACTGAGTTAAATCGTGTTTATCAAGATAAAGACAATTTGACAAAAGATGTCATTTCTGACAAAACTTTACGTAATTTCTTCAACAACCCTGAACCAACAAAAATGCAGGAGAAGAATCTTAACTTTTTATGCAGAGTGTTGTTAGGATACGAAAGTTATCAAGAAGCTTTGAGACAACAAGCAGCATTAGAACAAGGACAAGCAAACACTCATGTTCATGAAGATTGGCTTGAGCGTTACCAGGAATATCTCAGAATAAAGTGCGGCACAATGAAGGTGCTCACTATGACTCAACCTGTAGAATTAGATAGTGTTTATGCGAATGTCAATGTTTTAGAAGGTATTAAAGGCAAAAAGCAAACAACAATTGAAGAGTTGTTAGGTAACATTTCTAGCGACAATGTCAATAGTATAAGCTTTAGTCGCATCAACTATACAGTGAGCAATAGAAATATAGCAGCTTTAGATGCCGTTAAACATTATCCTAAGCTTCTGATTTGGGGTAAACCAGGAGCAGGTAAAACGACTTTTCTTAAACACTTAGCTTTGCATACTACCCAAGAGGTAGGACAGCAAATTATCCCGATTTTTATTTCATTGAAAGCATTTGCAGATGAAGAAGATAAACATAGCCTTATTGATGCCATCAAACGAGAATTGCTCACTTACGCTTCTGTGTCAGAGTCACTTGTTCAGGAGTTACTAGAACAAGGTCGTTGCTTGATACTGTTAGATGGTGTAGATGAAGTCAGAGACGCAGAAAGCAACCGAATATACAGAAGCATTAATACTTTGGTAGAACAATTTTCCAAAAACCGTTTTGTTATGACCTGCCGTTCCGGAGCTTCAGATTATACATTTGAATATTTTACAGAAGTGGAGATGGCAGATTTTAATGAACACCAAATTGTGATGTTTGTTAATAAATGGTTTGCATCTAGTCAAGAGCCCAAACTAGGAGAGGAATTCTTAGGAGAAATAGAAAAAAACAGTTCTATCAAAGAGTTAACAACAAATCCTTTACTACTCACTATGTTGTGTTTAGTGTTTGAGGATTACTATAAATTGCCCAAAAATCAATACTCACTGATTGATGATGCTATAAATGTCCTGCTACGCAAATGGGATGCTAGTAGGCGAATTGAACGCAATTGGGCGAACCAATTTAACTTACCACATCAACGAAAAATTAATCTGCTTAGCCAGATAGCTTATGAAGCTTTTAACCAAGAACCACAAAAGTATTTTTGGCAAACGAGTGAACTAGAAGAGTTAATTAGGAATTATATTGAAAATATTTCTGATATTTCTCCTAAGACGCTAAGGATTGACAGTTTAGCAGTCTTGAAAACTATCGAAGCCAATCATGGATTACTTGTTAAGCAAGCTCAAGAACTTTATTCATTCTCCCACCTAACTTTTCAGGAATACTTCGTAGCTAATTACGTCGTGGAGAGTCGAAATCCCGAAATTTTGAAACAAATTATCAAGCAGCACTTAACCAACCATCAGTGGCGAGAAGTGTTTCTCATGATTGCAGGACGACTCGCCAATGCTGATGAATTTCTCAAACTCATTTTTAGCCAAATCAACAAGCTAGTCAATAGTAAAATTTTCCAAGATATGTTGGCTTGGTTGGATGATGTCACAGCCTTACACGCAGTAAAATCTAGTTCATGGAGAGCGTTTTATTTATTTGTCGATCAGGAGTTTGAACTTTACACTAATCGATTGACAAAAATTGATTCTAACTTGGCTTTAAAACTTGCAGTTATTTTGAAAGAGTTCAATGACGAACGAGAAAAAATTATCAAACGTTCACAACTGTCCAATTTTGCATTAAATTTAGTTGATATTTCTGCTAAAGTTTCTGCTAAAGCTTACGAACAAGAATTTGAACCTCATAACATCAACCCTTTGTTAAGAAAAGAACTTCCTGTTAGTGTTAATGCTCCTCAACTCCGAGGTGGACTCACTATTGATAAGGAAAAGGGTATCATTAGTATTCATAAACAGGAAAACCAAATAACTCTTGACAAAGAACATTTTCCTTTTCCAAATGATAGCAATAATGATGTAGAAGATATAACTGAGGGTGAAGAAGATATAGTTGCTCGTGCTAGACAACTGAAATATGACGATTTAGCAGATGAACTGATATACTTGCAAGATTGCTTTCCCTCTGATGATGCCCTGACATGGGAATGGCAAGAGTGGTCAAAAAAATTGAAAGGATTGATGAGGTTGTATTTACATATTGGTTTTGATGATGTGAAATTTTCCCAAAAGCAAATCAAAACTTTGAAAGATTATTTTTATGCCAATATTCTATTAATAGAATGTATTCGAGGAGATTGTTACTCTTCAAAAGAGTTACGCAACCAAATTGTTGACCATTTATTGTTGCCAAAGAAATGTATTCCTAAAACCCTCACCCTTGAAATATAGAAGTTATGTTCACAAGGTGTCCGGCAAATTACCCATAATTACAGAACCCCACCCCTAACCCCTCCCCCGCAGTCGCACGGGCGGGGGGAACCCCCGCACGGTGAGCCAGCACTGCAGGCGGGTTTCCCACGCCCAGGTGACTGGCGAACCCGAAGGGCGCTGCTCTCCGCAAGCGGAGAGGGGAAGTTTGGCTTACTCACATCTTGGACCAGTTGTTTTCTTGCAATTTTTGTAGGGTGGGCACTGCTTACCGTTCGCGAAAACCCTTATTTTTACGTTGTGGGCAGTGCCGCTACATTTTTCCGAGACTTAACCGGACAACCTATTGCCTTCGGCAACGCTACGCTAAGGGCAAAAAAGGCGGGTTTATTTGTTAACAAGTACGGATAATTGAGAATGACCGCCTTTTTTGCCCCCACCACAGATATCTGAGGAACCATTAGGAGTACTCGTGGGGGATGTTGTCCTGTTTTGTCATGGTTTCACCCAACCCACCCGAAGGGTTTTGAGAATGGTGAGTCCAGCCCTGTAGGCGGGTTTCCCACGCCCAGGGGACTGGCGTAAGCGCAAAGCGCAGGCTCCTTCATGTGCGCAGCGTCTCCGTAAGCGCAAAGCGCAGGCTCCTTCATGTGCGTAGCGTGCCCGTAAGCGCAAAGCGCACACTTCGTGTTCGCGCAGCGTGTCCGTAAGGACTCAGGGCTTAGGAGATACCCGAAGGGTGCAAGATCTCAGCTTAACCACTCATTCCGGGTAGCCCACAACCTTATTATTCCACTCTTTACCGCTTATTACCGCTTATTACCTTGAATGCTATATTAATTAGGTACGCTGTAGCATTAAAAAAGAATGGCTGTAATATGAGCAAGCAGGTTAAGAAAGTATGTAAGCACGAACCGGGTAAAGAGTGGACTGACGGCTGTTGTAGCTCGAATCATGTAGATGACACGAGTTCTAGAAAGCCTGATGAACAAGTCACAAAATTTGCTTTCGAGCAGTCTTTGTCAGCCCAACCAGGGACATAAGCGAAAGCTACTTGCTGCAATTATTGTGCTATAATCCAGTCGGCAATTTCTGGTATGCACTACCCAGTCCCTACCTTTTATTTCCTGGGAAGTTCATAGGGTTTCCAAATAGCTCAACAAATCCGCCATTTCTTGTGGGCTAGGTTGAAATTTCGGCATGGGTGGAGTTTCCCCACTAATGACTTGGTGAATCAGACCATACGAGGATTTACGCTTTGAGACTCCTTGTAAACTGGGACCTACGCGCCCATCTGCTTCCCAGCCATGACAACCAGCACAGTTGATTTGAAAGATGGCGTGTCCTAGTACTTGGTCGCCTTTGAGCGATAGAACGCTTTTGACGTATGGATCGGAAGCTCTGGTTATATCAACAGCAAAAATGCTCAAAACAACTGCTAGCAGAATCGCCAGCGCCGTCAGAGTGATTCGCCAAATCAGAGTTTCAGGTTTGGTAATCTGGTTATCCAAAAGTTTGCTGTTTAAGTTGAAGTGTACAAAAAGTTTTCATTTCATACACATAGCTTAAAAGTTCTTGATTGTGACTGCAAGCACAGACAAATGTTTTTTTGCTAACTCAGGAGGGGGTAGGGGTGAGGGGGATGCTGTCGGATGAGGGGGATGAGGGGGATGAGGGAGATGAGGGGCATGAGGGGGATGCTGTCGGATGAGGGGGATGTGAGCCTTTGGAAGAAGGGATTCATGCCAGATTTGGTAGAATCAAGAGCGGGAACAAAATATTGAACGATAGCAACAAAGGAGATTTAAAGTGGTTGAACCCTTGCTTGACGGCATTGTGCTGGGTCTAATCTTCGTAACCTTGAGTGGATTGTTTTACAAAGCCTACCAACAATACAAGCGCGGCAATCAGCTAGGTTTGTAAAGAAAGCATAAGGAGATGAGAGAGATGAGGGAGATGAGGGAGATAAGGAAGAGTACTAATTGTTCTTTGACTTCCTCATGCGACAGCATCCCCCTTCTCCCCCTCATCCTCCTTTTGAAGCCTTCCCTCACTCCACAACCCTGTAAAAGGTTAAAGCTGTGTTTCCGTAAACTTTTTCGCGGTAGATTTCCCAAGATGGAATGACTGGAGGTGTCCAATCTTGAGGATTATGTTCGACTGCTATTTCACCATTGGCGTCTAAAAGCCCAGAGTGAGCGATCGCCTGTAGCACTGGCTGGTATAATCCACTCGCATAAGGTGGATCGAAGTAAATTCTGTCAAACTGTCCTGACAATTTTGGCAAAAGCTGTACCACATCTCCTCGCAGTACCTTCCATTCTTGTTCGGCACTCGCTAAGCTCTGCCAGTTTTGTTGGATAATTGCACAAGCACGGTTAGATTTTTCAATCCCTACGACTAGGCTGGCTCCTCTACATAAAGCTTCTGCACCCATTGAACCAGTACCGGCGCACACATCCAGCCAGCGACAACCTTCTATTGTCCCTTGCCAAATATTAAAAACTGCCTCCCGTACCCGCGCACTTGTCGGTCGGGTTTCTCTCCCTGGTAAAGTTTTTAATTGTCGATTACCGTAAATTCTTAAACTCATTAGTCATTAGGAGGCTGTGCTCGACTAGGGTTCCCCGGCATAAAGCACCTGCCGTTCATTAGTCATGAGATGCAAACATCTTTTTATAGGGTAAGCATCACCCACCAGTCACTTGTAAAGGTGGGTAATGCCATCCTATATGAAATTTACAATTTTTAACAATCAATTCTCAAAAAACCCTTTGACTATGAACTAAAGACTAGAGACTATTGACTCATCCACAATTGTATTTAGGCAGCAACTTGTGTCCAAACTTGGGAGACAAAATTAGACAGAATTTGCAATCCAATATTAGAGGATTTTTCTGGGTGGAACTGAACTGCCATAAGGTTATCGCGGGCGATCGCAGCTGTTACAGTTTGACTACCGTGGGTAACATTTGCAGCACAGACTTGCGGATCTTGTGGATCAACATAATAGGAATGGACAAAATAGACCCAAGGTTGAGATGGGAGATACTCCCACAAATTACTTTTTGGGTGAGTCAGTTCGAGTTGATTCCAACCCATATGAGGAATGGCGATTCCTGGTTCTCGGTGAAATCGCCTGACTGTTCCTTTAATAATTCCGAGTCCAGGTTCAACGCCTTCTGCACTTGACTCAAAAAGAATTTGCAGTCCTAAACAAATGCCTAAAAAGGGTTTGCCAGATGCAATTGCATCTTTGATTGGTTTTTCCAAACCACGTGCTCTCAAGTGTTGCACTGCTGGATCGAATGCACCCACTCCCGGCAAAACTACAGCATCTGCCTTTTCTAATTCCTTTTGAGAGTCAGTAATCTTAGGAGTTGCCCCGGCTTTTTCCAAACCTTTGCAAACCGAGTGCAAATTTCCCATGTCGTAGTCTACGACTGCAATCACTGTCATTTACCTGCTCCCTGTTAATTTATGATGGAGGGTATTTCTATATTATCTATATTAAATAATATTCGATATGAAGAAAAGAATTCTATTAACTTCTTTTGACACTTGGCTATCTGATCAAAAATCAAATTCTTCTGATGATTTGTTGGCAGAAGTTGCTCGGCTTAACTCGTTACCTTATGATTTAACCTTGTTGCGACTATTGCCTGTAGATGTGCAGCGAGCCCGTTTTCGAGTCATAGAAAAAATTCATGAACTCCAACCAGACTGCATTATCTGCTGTGGCATGGCACGAAAGCGGACACTATTAAGTGTGGAAGTCGGCGCTAGTTGTGGAGAAAATGTGTTGCAGACAACAGTTGATTTAGAGCAATTAGTGGCGGGAGCAAGGGCAGTTGAGATCAGTCACGACTGCGGAAAATTTGTTTGCGAAGGTCTTTACTATTGCGTTTTAGATGAACTACGCCAACACCAATTAACAACCCCTTGCATCTTTGTCCACGTTCCTATTGTGACTGAAGAAAATTTGCCCTTAGTCGTTGACGATTTTTTATTGATTATGCACAGGCTGGCACTTTGGTAAAGCTGTTTGCGTCTGTAGCGAGAAAAATATATGTAAGTATATGTTGCCATTCTTACTAATTTTTCCTATCGCTCAAATAACTCCTCCCCCTGCAGCACCGCCACAAGAAATTGTGCAACAGCAACAAGTGCGTCCTTTACCAGGCAATCTGGATAATATCCCTGTATTTAACAGCAATAGCCCAGAAAAGGTTCTCAAAGAAGGAATTTTGCTTTCCACCTTTCCATCCGCAGGGAAAAAAGTTCCAACCGCACACCTGAATTTTCCTTTTAAAGGACGATTTGATGTTTTTGCCCACCATGTTGCTCAAGCACCCACACCAGAAGACTTGCGATCGCTGTACCTCGGGATAATTGTGCACAACCCAGGAAAACAACCTGTGACAGTGAACATTTTGCAGGCGGCGAGTTATTTAAGCCAACCAGATGCGCCGTTTGCGGAGTTGCCATCTAAGAGTGAGAATATTTTAGGAACAATTTTTGCCGGACCAGGCGATCGCGTGATGGCTGATGTCCTTCGGGGACAACGACAAGACACATTTCCTCCCCAAATTATCATTCCACCAGGCGAAAGCCGGATGTTGATGAATGCACCCATTCCTGTCAACGGACTGACACCACCGTTAAATGGTCGGTCTACACTCATGCGACTGTGGAGTAATGACACAGTTTATGCAGCGAGTCTGGCAATGTTTGCACCAAAGAATCCTGATGGCAGCGAGCGTGAGCCTACTTTAGAAGAATGGCAAAATTTACTAAATAATGGTGATTTATCCGGACCACGCGATAAAGTCCCCACGCCTCTTGAAGAGACTAATAAACCAATCATATATGGTCGCGTTGCCGGAGTCGCCCAGGGGACTGAATGGAAAGCATTATTAATAGATGATCCAAAAACTCAACATCTGACCATTCCCAGTTCTGGACAAGCCTTTTCTTACGCTCTTAGTGCTTTAAATCGCGGTACCTTAGGAACGAGTCAAATACAAAGTGCGCCGATGCTAGTGCGCTATCCTGACACCGCATATCGCGCTCATGGAAATTACACTGTGCAATACAGCTTAACATTGCCACTGTATAACAATACTCAGAACCCGCAAACCGTTATGGTGTCCATGCAGACACCAATAAAAGAAGACCAGTTAACCAAAGCAGGATTGCGCTTTTTGAATCCACCAGCGCAGCAAGTGTTCTTCCGGGGTTCCGTAAGGGTACGTTACAAAGATGACCAGGGTCTGCCCCAAAGCCAGTATTTGCATTTAGTGCAGAAACGGGGACAACAAGGAGAACCATTAGTGATGTTAAATATGAAAGCAGGCGAGAGAAGATTAGTAGAAGTAGACTTCCTCTATCCGCCAGACGCCACCCCACCCCAAGTGCTGACAGTTCAGACGATGAATAATGCCGGTTCAACTAGTAGTTCATCGCATTAATTATGATGGTTGTATAAGTTTGTAGTAAGGACTTTAGTCCACGACTGTTTGAGCGCTCTTTGCGCTCACTACCAAGCCTTCAAAAAAAGAAAAAATCCCACGCTTTCTAAGCATAGGATTATCAGTCTGACCTTTCATTTCCTAAAACTTTCACCTTGACGACAACATCATCATTGACCTTGACATAGACCTTGACTACCACTCCAAATGTGGGATCGACTTTGACGAAAACGTTCACCTTTACCACAATTTGCAAGAAACCCCGGTAGTTAAACCGGGGAAAAGGGGTTTTGTCGTGTACTTTGAGTCTTTTATGCAAGACCGCATTAATTTATAAAGATAGGCTTGTTTGAATCCAAATAATTGCCAAATTGCCAAGTAACTAAGCAAGAATAGCTAAAATAAAACCCCAGGCTTATTACCTGGGGTTGACGGTGTTTCAACCACGATGTGCATGACGGCTTATTGCCCTAATCTATCCTTTTGTTGTTAACAAGAGTAGCCAAAATGCCAAAAACACTTATCCACAGATAACTACTGAGTTTGCGACAATTCCCTCAACAACTATGTGTTCTTGGCGAAAAATCGTAATAAATATTAAGTAGAGTCGGCAAGGCACACCCTATAGACTAAAAAAAAGAAATTAAAAAAAATTAATAATTTGTGAATCAACAGCCTAACTATCAAACCACAGCACAATCCTCAAATGGCTGGCATGGCAAACTTAATTTAGTGTACGCCCATCGCCAAAATACAACAACGCTGATTCACAACCAAAATCAAGCACCGCTGAAGGTGCAACGCCCGTTTTATCCAGAAGGGCAAGAGGTTTGTCATAGCGTGATTTTACATACAGCAGGGGGAGTTGTGGGAGGCGATCGCCTTTCTTGCAATTTTCACCTCCAACGCAACGCCCAAGCACTGATCACCACAGCCGCAGCAAGTAAGATATATCGCAGTAATGGCACTCAAGCAAGACAAAGCATTGAGATACAAGTTGATGTTGGTGCTTGCTTGGAGTGGTTACCCCAAGAAACAATTGTCTTTAACGGGGCGATTTATCGGCAAGACTTGCGGGTAGAATTAGCTACGAAAGCGAGTTGGATCGGCTGGGAAATCAACCGATTTGGACGCAGTGCTAGAGGAGAGAAATTTGTAACAGGAGAATGGCGATCGCACACCGAAGTTTGGCAGCAAGGGGTTCCCTTGTGGATTGATAGGCAATGGTTACCGGGTAGCGAAGAGGTTTTTCACAGTCCCCACGGCTTGGCAGGACAACCTTTGGTAGGTAGTCTGGTATACGTTGGGCAAGAGGTTTCACCGGATTTGGTAGAGAAAGCGCGTTCCCTGTGGCGTGGGGAAGGGGAAGCAGGTGTGACTCGTCTTTCATGTGGATTATTGTGTCGATATCGTGGTTGTGCAACATCTGAGGTGAGAAACTGGTTTATTGGTGTCTGGCAACTGCTGCGACAATCATTTTTGGTACGTTCTAGTTGTGTACCGAGAGTTTGGCAGATTTAAACGAACCGCAAAGGCGCGAAGGGCGCAAAGGAAGAGGTAAGAAATGCAACTGACGCCGCAGGAGAAGGATAAATTGTTGATTTTTACTGCTGCGCTATTGGCAGAAAGACGGAAAGAAAGAGGTTTGAAGTTGAATTATCCAGAGGCGGTGGCGTATATTTCTGCTGCTATTTTGGAAGGTGCAAGAGATGGGCGAACAGTTGCAGAATTGATGAGTTATGGGACAACTCTGTTAACGCGGGATCTGGTGATGGAAGGTGTACCAGAAATGGTGCATGAAGTGCAGGTGGAAGCAACTTTCCCGGATGGGACAAAGTTAGTAACAGTGCATAATCCAATTCGTTAATTCTCGCACATAGAGGTAAAGAATGATTCCAGGGGAAATGATAACACTAGAAGGGGAAATAGAACTTAATGCAGGTCGTTCTACTGTAAGATTGCAAGTGTCAAATACAGGAGATAGACCGATACAAGTTGGTTCTCACTTTCACTTTTTTGAAGTCAACGCTGCGTTGAATTTTGACAGAGAACAAGCGCGGGGAATGCGCCTCGATATTCCCGCTGGGACAGCAGTCCGTTTTGAACCAGGCGATGAAAAAGAAGTGAGATTAGTGCCCTTAGTTGGTAGTCGTCAAGTTTACGGCTTCAACGCCAGAGTGAACGGACAACTAGATTGATGATAAGTCCGCCAAGGGTTAGAAACCCCACAGCGAGTAGCCTAAGTCCTTTCAAGAGGACTAAACGCAAGACGAGGCAAGATTTTCAGTCCATTTTAATGTAGAGACGTACCATGGTACGTCTCTACATAGCCGGGAACTTCAGTTCTGAGCGGGTGCGTGAGCTAATTGAGAATAATGCAAGATGTCAGTTCCTAAGTTCCCCACGCCAAAGCCATAAGTGTACACACTTTAGATGTGAGGATTCAACAGAGATGGAATGGTACAATGAACCGCCTGTTTGGAATGTCCAAGATGATAGAATCCGCATCACCTCTGGATCGAAAACGGACTTTTGGCGTGAGACGCACTACGGCTTTATTAGAGATAATGGTCACTTTTTCTATGAACAAATTCAGGGTGACTTCGTTGTTGAGGTGAAAGTCACTGGTGAGTATCAAGAATTATATGATCAAGCTGGACTGATGGTGCGTTTAAATGAGTGTCATTGGTTGAAATGTGGTATTGAATTTGTTGATGGTGTGCAACAAGTCAGTGCTGTCGTCACACGCGACTACTCGGATTGGTCTGTTATCCCAATGCCAGAAAATCCTGATGCAATTTGGGTGCGTGTGACTCGACGCGGGACTGCTGTGGAAGTGCAATACTCTCTGGATGGCAATGATTACACGATGCTGAGATTGGCGTATCTCACTCCTGTGGAAACAGTCAATGTTGGTGTCATGTGTGCTTCTCCAGAGGGAAATGGCTTCCCGATGAAGTTTGAAAAATTTACAATTCGCAGTTTGTGAGGAGTTGTTATGAGTTACAGAATGGATCGCCGCGCTTATGCGGAAACCTTTGGTCCAACAGTAGGCGATCGCATCCGACTAGCCGACACAGAATTATTTATTGAAGTTGAACAAGACTTCACCACTTACGGGGACGAAGTGAAATTCGGTGGCGGTAAAGTCATCCGTGATGGGATGGGACAGTCACCTATTTCCAACGCCGATGGTGCAGTTGATTTAGTGATTACCAATGCCTTAATTCTGGATTGGTGGGGTGTCGTCAAAGCAGATATCGGCATCAAAGACGGCAAAATATTCAAAATTGGTAAAGCTGGAAATCCCTATATTCAAGACAACGTAGATATTATTATTGGTCCTGGTACCGAGGCGGTAGCTGGGGAAGGCATGATTCTCACTGCTGGCGGTATCGACACCCACATTCACTTTATTTGTCCGCAACAGATTGAAGTGGCGATCGCCTCCGGGATTACCACAATGATTGGCGGTGGTACTGGTCCTGCTGCGGGTACAAACGCTACTACTTGTACTCCAGGACCTTGGAACATTTACCGAATGCTGCAAGCTGCCGATGCCTTTCCTATGAACTTAGGATTTTTAGGTAAAGGCAATGCCAGCTTACCTCAAGGACTGGTGGAACAAGTACAAGCAGGTGCGATCGGGTTAAAGCTGCACGAAGACTGGGGAACTACACCCGCAGCAATTGATACTTGTCTGAGCGTCGCCGATGAATACGATGTGCAAGTAGCAATTCATACCGATACTTTAAATGAAGCGGGGTTTGTGGAAGATACCATCGCCGCTTTCAAGAATCGAGTTATCCATACATACCATACTGAAGGTGCAGGCGGCGGTCACGCACCAGATATTATCAAAGTCTGCGGGGAAGCCAATGTGCTACCATCTTCTACCAATCCCACACGTCCTTACACCGTCAACACGTTAGATGAACACCTGGATATGCTGATGGTGTGTCATCACCTCGACGCTGGTATTGCGGAGGATGTGGCGTTTGCAGAGTCGCGCATCCGTCGTGAGACAATTGCCGCTGAAGATATTCTGCATGACTTAGGTGCATTCAGCATGATTTCTTCCGACTCCCAAGCAATGGGACGGGTAGGAGAAGTGATAATTCGCACATGGCAGACAGCGCACAAAATGAAAGTGCAACGCGGAGACCTCACCCCAACCCCTCTCCTACAAGGAGAGGGGCAAAGAGCAGATAATTTTCGGGCAAAGAGATATGTTGCCAAGTACACCATCAATCCAGCCATTACCCACGGTATTTCCCAGTATGTGGGTTCAGTGGAAGAAGGAAAACTTGCAGATTTGTGTTTGTGGCGTCCAGCGTTTTTTGGTGTCAAGCCGGAGATAGTCATTAAAGGCGGGATGATTGCATGGTCACAAATGGGCGATGCGAATGCAAGTATTCCCACACCGCAACCAGTGCATATGCGACCAATGTTTGGTAGTTTTGCAGGTGCGCGTCACGCTACATCGTTCACTTTTGTCTCACAAGCAGCGTTAGAAAGGGAGATTCCCAGTCAGCTGGGTTTGCAAAAGCAAGCAGTTGCAGTTTCCGGGACACGCCAATTGAGTAAGCAGGATATGAAGCTGAATGATGCGTTACCTCATATTGAAGTGGATGCGGAAACTTATGAAGTTAGGGCTGATGGCGAGTTGCTAACGTGTGAACCTGCAACAGTTTTGCCGATGGCGCAAAGATACTTTTTGTTTTGATATCTTATCTTTTGGTATCTATCTTTTGGTATTGTAGGAGCACCTGCCATGACTGTCTCTACTCATAACAACTAGGCTTAGGTGCAACCTACATTCCATAGAACAGAGAGGTGAAAAACTGTTAGGTGAAAAACTGTTGTTAATTTTCAAATCAGTGAGAGCTTTATTTAAGTAACCTTGTTACCCTGACGTCATATTCAGTGCCTTTTGGATGGTCACTTCTAGCTTGAAGGAGTGCCATGCTATCAGCTTTATATTTTGACTCTGCGTCGATTTCGTATCGTGTTGTCCCGCTTTGACAGGTATTGTTCTTCAGATCAGGAAATTCCTTGATATCCACTAATACTTCGTAAGTATGAACCATTTTGGCACCTCCAAATATCTAGTGTGCAACTAATGGGAATACAATCCACTATATGTATAGAAAAAGGTACTAGTTCTCAAACAATACAATTCTTTAACCTTTTTAAGGAAGGTTATTAATACTTTCGTGTTCGCAATTATGCAGGCACTGAGTCCCTTTGGGACATTATAGTGAGATAGCGCATTAAGCTAGCCGTTTGTACAGCTCAGCATTTTTCTTAAGTACATAACCCATAGCATTTTGAAAGGATGCTTCTGGCTGTTTGAGCAATTGTTCTACACCCATTAGCACTAATTCTTCTATTGATACGCCAAGACGAGAGGCGGTTTCTTGCAGCTTGACTAGACGATCATCAGGAATGTGGATGGTGATGGTGTTCATTGCTAGCTAAGGATTTGACGATACGATCACTTTAGCATTGCAACTTATTTCATGATGTTGAGGCTATTTGAGAAAGCGATCGCCTTTCCTGCGCAACGCTACGCGCCGAGAGTGCCTGTCCCCAGGACTTATATCAAATCCGGTTAATCACTTACTGCATCTATACCTCACCCCGCCTAACGGCACCCCTCTCCTTAGCAAGGAGAGGGGAAGGGGTGAGGTTTCACGGATATGATAAGTAAACAAACGGATTTCATATTACGGTGATCGCTTTGCGCGATTGGCTTTGCCACTGCCCCTTGGGCGATCGCTTGCTTTGGGGTAAGAGTGCGTTAGCAAAGTTATTTATTCTTCAAATTCGACAATTGACAATTGCATGACAGAACAACGCACTGATTACGATAGTCCTTGGAAGGAAGTTATTGAAAGCTTTTTTCCTCGCTTCTTGGAATTCTTTTTCCCTGACGCTTACGCCGTCATTGACTGGGAACGAGGCTATGAATTTCTCGATACAGAACTGCAACAGCTAGAACCGGATGCAGAAATTGGCAAGCGACTCGTCGATAAAGTGGCAAAAGTTTGGCTACTCAATGGTGAAGAGGCTTGGGTATTGGTTCATGTGGAAGTCCAAGGACAGTACGATCGCGAGTTTACCCAACGGATGTACACATACAATTACCGATTGTTTGACCGCCACCAAAAGCAAGTCATCAGTTTAGCAGTTTTGGCAGACGAAGAGGTAAATTGGCGACCTTCAAGTTACGGATACTTACTCGGAGGATGTCGCGTCAGTTTAGAGTTTCCCGTAGCGAAACTTTTGGATTATGAGGCGCAGTGGGAAACGTTAGAACAAAGCACCAATCCTTTCAGTGTAGTCGTCATGGCACATCTCAAAACCAAGGCAACACACCGAAACCCAGAAAGTCGGCTAAATTGGAAATTGAGTCTAGTAAGAAGATTATTTGAACGGGGATATAGCCGAGAAGAGATTCTGGGGTTATTTCGGTTTATCGACTGGATAATGGTATTGCCAGAGGAATTGGCGCGTAGTTTTAAACAAGAATTGAGAAGTTACGAGGAGGTACAGAGGATGCGTTATGTAACTAGTATTGAACGGTTGGCAAAAGAAGAAGGTATTGAGGAAGGAATGCTCCTGACAAATCGAGAAAATGTGATTAAAATCCTACAGACGCGGTTTGGAGTAGTACCTGAGCCAGTTGTGGAAGTTATTAATGGCATCGAGAATATGTCTATGCTGGAAACACTTTTCACAAGCGCGATTACCATTGGTTCTATAGAAGAATTCCAGCAAGTTCTCAACGAGAGTACATCCAAGGGAGAATCATGAAAGGATGAAATTACCCTCATTGATTTTTTGTTTCAAGTGATGATGTAACAGTTAAACTTTGCATCGGAAGCAAACAATTATGTTACCTGTTAATAAAAAAATTGTAACTGATGAAGAAATGCGTCCAGTTGCAGTGTTGATTGATTATAGCAATCCTATTTCATTTGTGAAAATTGAGTTCTTCAGATCCCCGACTTCTTAAAGAAGTCGGGGATCTTGTTTTTTCACAAATCCTGCACGGACTGCTATATCAAGACTGGCAGAGAATTGAGCAAATATTGGAGGCTTATCAAGCACAACAGAAAGAAGAGTTTAATTTAAACAAGTATGCAGGTGTCATTAAACTCACTCAACACCCTTTGGAGTATCAGCAACAAATTAGGGATGAGTGGAGTTGACACAAGCGATCGCACTTCGTAAACAATACAAACTAAAACTTGCTGACGCAATAATTGCAGCCACTGCACAATCTCTAAATGCAACTTTGTTTACTAATGATGTGAGATTGACTAATTTAACATAAATTAACATTCAGTCAGTACAAATTATGTAATACATGGAGGGCGATCGCCTACTTTGTTCCAATGCGATCGCCTCTACCACTGCTTTGAATTTCCAGCGATGCCTATTTTGGGTGAGAGTACGTAAGCTCGCCAGCAACTTTTTGTCCTTGGCACTTCCTTCAAGGACTATATATCTTCAGATCTCTTTACTCTTGAACCTGTTCAAATTTAAATCCACTTTCCTGGGGACCACCGCTACCTCTAACGGCTTTGACAAGAACAGGTTCTTGTTGGCGCTCACCATTATTATTAAACTGGAGTGGATATCCTGAAGTTTCATTTTGTGAAAGATTAACAGATTTGAGGTTGTTCAAGACATTCTGGCGAGAGGGATTTTCGGCAGACATAGATATAGCTTTAATGAAAGCCTGAGTTGCATCATAGTTAGCAGCTGTACGCGAGCTAATCTGTCCTCCCCATCTTTGTTTGGCATTAGCTGAAAATTCTTTTGATTTTTGTTCCTCTGCAAACCAGGGTACACATACAACCAAATCTTCAACAGCTTCTCCACCTGATCTCAAAATTTCTGGATCGTATAGAACAGCATCTCCTAGCAAATACAACTTTTTGCTTGCTCGCTGTTCTTGAATTCTTTGCTGTTGGGTACGGGCAATTTCAAGTGCTACAGAAATTGATTGTGTCTTCGGTAAGAAAACAATTGCATTTGCTTGGTTCTGATAATTATCAAGTAACTTTTCAATAGAGGTATTTAGTGTCAAATCATCTAAATTTAGATTTATAATTTTCCCACCTTTTTCTTGAAAATATTTTTCAAATTCTTGCTTTAAATTATCACTATAAATATCACTCTTATTATAGAAAACCACTACAGTATTGTAGCCTTTGATTTTAGCATAGTTAGCTAACTTTTTACCACTTTCTTCATTAGAGGCTATTGCTCTAAAAAAGACCTTATTCCTTTGTCCACTCAGTGAGGTACTTGTGCTTTGAGATATCATAGCTATACCAGCCTTTTCATACTCAGGTAGTGCAGCTTGACTACTTGGGCTAGTGTAGTGTCCAATGACTCCCAAAATATTTTGATTTTTAACTAGCTCTTGAGCAACTTTTTGAGCTTGAGTTGGATCATTTCTATCATCGGCAATTATGATATTCAACAATCTATCATTCACTCCACGTGAACTGTTAAAAGTATCTTGTGCCTGTGCAACTCCTCGCAAAAGTTCTTGAGAAACTTCTCTTCTAGTACTGACAGGTAAAACAACTGCTAAAGTGAGTGGATTGCCTTTTTGATAAGCTTTAGCATTGTTATAGTAAATTTGTAACTCTGAGTCATAACGAAAGGCTTGTTTAGCTCTTTCAAAATACTCAACAGCTTGTTTATAATCGCCTTTTTTGAAAGCTTCAAAAGCTTGATCGCGACTTGGATTTTCATTTCCACCAAAGAGAGTACGCTCGCCTTGGCTCAAGAATGTTGGTACTGACGGTTTCGGTTGTGGTGTTTTCGTTATTGATGGTGGTTGAGAAGGTGGTTTCTTAACAACTTGAGACCAGTATAGCCACCCAAGTACTGGAATGAGTATTAGTACTATTGCAGCAAGTACTGAAATCAGGCGTTGCTGCCTTAGTGTTGCCAATTCTTGGCTAGCATTTAAAAATTGATAATCTTCAACAAGTAATTCTTTACCTTGTTGCCATTTTTGAGCTTCTCTTAATTTCTGTCCACGCAACAGATGTGATTTATCCTGACAATTAAAGTTTAGCCATGCTGCTAGTTCCTTAGCATAGGGTCGTAAATTCGCTAATGTCTGATTAATCCATTTACGGTCAAAAACAAACTCATAAATGCGGTTATAAACTCTTAACTTGCCATTTTCCTTAACTACCAACCCAGACAGTCGCAATTCCATTTGCTCTGGACTATTATCTTCTCCAATTTCTCCCTTTTGTAAAATTCGCTGATATATCCCTAGCAACCGCTCCCCATGCTTATTAATTAAAATCCGATTGCTTATTGTCCGCAAATGCTCCGGGTCATCTTGAGCTTGCCAATTTTGGATAACACGCGATCGCACTAATTCCTCTACAGATAATCTCCGCTCATCATCAAGGATGAGTTGACAAAGCTTTTGGGTAAGAAAGGGTTGCCCACCAGTCCATGTCAAAACCTGCTTCAGCTTCTCTTGGGGATCACTGACTTTACCGACTAATCCCTTAGCCAAAGGCTCAGCTTCATCCTTATTAAATCCTTTGAGTTCAATGGCTTGACCAATATTAAACGGTGTGCGTTGTTTGTCTTTAATCAAATCCGAGGGAGTTGCTACCCCTAAAAGACAAAATGTGAGGCGTTTATATTCTGACTTATCAGCACGTTGGTTATAACAGGATCTAATCAAAGCGAAAAAATCCTCAGTCGAAAAGCTTAGGCTGAGAACACTATCAATTTCATCTACAAAAATAACAATGTTTTTATAAATAGAGGTTAGCAGTACCTCTTCAATAAATCTGCCCAATCGCTGTACTTGAGACAGCAAATTTTGAGCCTCCCACCAGCTTTCCAAATTAAAATGACTTAGTTTTAGACTCTTAGCCAACTTTGCAATCACACCTGCATACCATTGGTCACGGGTAACATCGTGGGTGCCGATCGCAGTAATATCAATCTCAGCACAAGCAATCCCCTCTGCTTGCAACTTTTGCATAGTTCTTACCCGCAAGCTTGATTTACCCATCTGCCGCGAGTTTAGGACATAACAGAATTCCCCCGCTTTTAACTTGTTGAACAATTCGTCATCTGCCTGCCGCGTCACATAGGTAGGCGCATCAGGTGGTAAACTGCCCCCAACTTGGTATTCGTAGTTTGAGTCTGGTTTTGCACTCATCAGTTCACCCTCAAGCGATCGCCAAAATACCGCCGATACAATTCACAAAAAGGCACCACTCCATTGGCTTTCCTCTTCACCAGTCCCATATTCACTAATTTAGATGCTTTCCCTGTATCGAGGCTAACTGGAGAATGAGCTGCAACGACTCGCCTCATGGCTACCAGTAGTTCTGGATTTTCCTCTAGTTTAGATAAATGGTTTAACAAATGGTCGCAATATAAACCTTCTTCCGTGGGTGCGACTTCCAAAAATTGTTCTAGTGTCAGTTCCCGTCGTCCAATTTTTTCTAGCCCCAAACGCACTAGGTAAAGATGCCCATCCACCATTGCCATGAATGTCTTGACTTGCGTCTCACTCCAATAAAGTCGGTAGCGTTGTGCCAAGTTTTGCACCTGCATCTGAGTGAGTTCTGGCAACGGTATAGGTACACCGACATTAAACGGCGATTGATTATTGTGCAGGGGGATGTAATCTTCTTTGGAATAGGCTAGTAGCAAACGTAATTTTTGCCAAATAAGCTCTATCCTGGCTTGTTCATGCCAACTGCGTAGTAACGAGAAAAAATCATGGGCGATACTTGGATAGGGAAAAAGCAAATCCACATCATCCAATCCCAAAACTAGAGGAGTTTGATTTTCTTGCAATAAATATTTTTGAAAGTAGTCGCTACATTTCATTTTAAGAGGCAATATTCCCTGCCAATACTCATTTACCCTATCCTCTACCTGCAATTTCCAAGAAATGTAGGAACAGAACCACCGTAAAAACCCCTCCAGACTAGCAAATACCTCTGTTTCCGCCTGCTTTAGATCCACTCGCACGGCTCGATAGCTTTCCTTAGTCGCGTAATCTAGAATCTCTTTCATTAAGTAGGTTTTGCCCCAACACAATGGAGCTTTGATCCGCAGTAATGCCCCTGGTTTCTTAACTTCTTTGTGGCAGGAGGAATACAAAGCCTCATCAAAAATAAGAAATTCTTGTTCTGTGCAGGGTTCTTCTGGGTATAGAGTACTTGATAATTCAGACCATGCTTTATGTAGCACTTTTGTAGGAATCATAAACGCAGCTTTGGCATCTGGTCGATTGATTTCTGCCGCCACAGCCATTCCTGCTATACCCACAAGCTTTTCATCCCAAATCGGCGCACCACTAAAGCCAGGTTCTAATGCATAACCCTGTTGTTTCACATCCTCAAGCTGAACCCAACCGTTAGCGGTTCCAGATCGTAACTCCCCAGAAGCCCAAGCCCCGTTAGGTTGCTTTAGCGGAAAGCCCAAGACTCTAAAAGAATGTCCCCATAAATCTTCTGATGTCACCAATTGCGCTGGTTTTGCTGCATCTGGAGGAGAACTTTCTAACTCCAATCCTGCAATGTCTTCTGCAAATTCGTCGGGATGAATTGGTCGCCAGAAGACCGCTCTAGCTTTGAAAAACTGTTTTGCTGCTACTATCGGGAAGTCTAAGCTGACTGTTTGCTCAGGCTTGTCAACAATATTTCGTGCCAGTCCCAAAGCATCTGCAACTACATGAGCGCAAGTGAGGATATACTTTGGGGACACCAAGAAGCCAGCACCAACGACTTTGCCACTGTTTGAGTAAATCCTGACAACTGATGACTCAAGCAGTGTGGTCATCCTGTGACTCCCGTTTCCACTTCAGGGTAATTTCGTAGTTGACCTCGCCATTACCAGAAGCAATCACTGCCCCAAGTTCTGCACTAATTTTAATGCCAAACTTAACTTCCACTTCGTCCGCTGGCTCTTTGATATTACGCACCTTGGTGAGAATCACATTAGCTACTGGTCTTATCTTATCCAAGGCAGACTCGAAAGTCTGATGAGCCTTGTCAACAATCTGATCCCGTAAACCAATGCGATCGTCAATGACTGCTGGCTCATCTACTTCTACAAGAATCGATTCGCCGCTTTCCAGAGGAAATTCAACTATGCGCTTCACCCTAAACCTCTAAATATTTTTCCGAAAATGGGTTGTTTTTAACCGTAATCCGCAAATTTTCCTGGTTTGATGCACCTATACTGAAACCCTGCCTAGTTGCTCTCCCTCTAGAGAATCGTCAACTTGCCTTTGCATTATTTTAGGGAACTATTAACTCAACAAAGCAATCGCTTTTTATTAACTTTTTTAAAACTGTTATTACATAGCTATAATATTGTACTATAACAATTGAAATTTTATTGTCAATTTTATACTAAAGTTTTTCATCCTGCTTCCGTAGCTTAATATTCTCGCCATAAGGTAGGAAATTTTCATAACAGTGGTAATCCTCTGTGAATGTATCAGTGGTTCACTGCTGCTAACCGTACTCAACAGCTACAAAAATCGTAACCTTTATCGCCTGTGTCTTGTTCTAAAATTCTACGAGCCATAATTGAATTAGCTTGTCATTATTTCTGGCAAAGAGAAACAGCATTGAACCTCTAAAAAAAAAATAAAGACTAAGTTGAGAAAATTTTAGAGTAAAAAATGTTTCCTCCGTAGGAAGTCAACCTAAGTAAAAAATGACAAAAATAATACAAGTCTAGCTTTGTATACACTCATCTAGTTTTACTGCATCTCTTCTATGCTGTATGTCTAAATCTTCTAACTCTGATAAGATTCTGGTTGTAGATGATTCTCCTGATAATGTCTTTCTAATTAAAACCATTTTGGAGGAAGAAGGCTACACAGTTAGCACGGCAGAAAATGGTGCTTCAGCATTGGCACAGATTGAAACATCGGCTTGTGACTTAGTGTTGCTGGATCTGATGATGCCGGGTATAGATGGTTATGAAGTCACCAAGCGTATTCGGCAAAATATGGCATTGCCATTTATCCCAATTTTGCTCATTACCGCCCATGACTCACCCAACGTTGCTCAAGGATTAGACTTGGGTGCTGACGATTTTATCCGCAAACCTGTCACCGTAGATGAATTGCTCGCGCGAGTGCGATCGCTCCTTCGTCTCAAGCACAGTATAGATGAACGCGATGAAATCGCCCGCCAACGGCAAGATTTTGTCTCTCGCCTCACCCACGACTTACGCACACCCCTAGTCGCAGCGGATCGGATGCTGTTGCTATTTCAGGAGGGTGCTTTGGGAAATCTGTCAGATCAAATGCAGGAAGTCATAGAGATTATGGCTCGCAGTAACAGCAACCTGCTGGCTATGGTAAATACCTTGCTAGAAGTTTATCGCTTTGAAGCAGGTCGTAAAACCCTGGCGTTTCAACCCGTTAATCTTAGCCAGTTACTAGAAGAAGTCTCTGAAGAATTAAGTTCTTTAGCAGCACAAAAGGAACTTGCAGTCAATCTGCATTTGGGTGAAGATTCAGGGATTAGTAAAGTGATGGGCGATCGCCTAGAACTGCATCGGCTATTCACCAACCTTATAGGCAATGCTATCAAATTTACCGATACCGGGTCAGTCACCATCCGCCTTACGCCAGCGACTGCTTCAGATGAATATATTACCGTTGAAGTAGCAGATACAGGTCCAGGTATTCCTCTTGAAGAACAAGCAACTTTATTTGAACGGTTTCGCCAAGGAAGTCACAAGAGTTCTGGTAGTGGCTTAGGGCTGTACCTTTCTCGTCGAATTGTCGAAGCACATCAAGGGACTATTCTCATGAATTCAGAAGTTGGCAAAGGCAGTGTCTTCACAGTACGTTTGCCTATCAAACAGTAATCATTATCGTTTCTTCGGAATTAGTTATAAATAGGATATAGGCAAACAGCCCACCTGACCAAAACAGTGCTAAGTACTATAGCAGCCCTAAATAATTTGTGAAAAAACAAGATCCCCGACTTCTTTAAGAAGTCGGGGATCTGAATAAGGTCAATTTATGTGCTTAGCGCAGGCACTTTCACATAAATAAAATAGGATTACTATAGACTTCTTGCAAAAGTTAGCTACCAAGGACAAAAATGATGATTGTTCAAGAATTATCAATTGCCGATATCATCCGCAAACAACGTGATTTTTTTAATACTAATCAGACAAAAGACGTTAATTTTCGACTGGAACAACTGAAAACTTTAAAACAAGCAGTTACTGAGAATAAAGAAGCGATTATCAACGCACTAAAAGCGGATTTGAAGAAACCAGAATTTGAGAGCTATGTTACAGAAATTGGAACACTCCAAGAAATTGATCATGCTATCAAACACATCAAAACTTGGACGAACCCTCAGAAAGCACCAGTTTCCCTGCAAGTATTTCCCGCTTCTGCAAAAATTTATCCTGAACCGCTAGGAGTCGTTTTAATTATTGGTACTTGGAATTATCCATTTCAATTAATTATCTCACCATTGGTAGGTGCTATTGCGGCAGGCAACTGTGCAATTCTCAAACCTTCAGAACTTGCACCCCACACTTCTCGTCTTTTAAGTCAGATGATGGAAAAATATTTCGATCCGGCTTATATTGCTGTGGTAGAAGGAGGTGTGCAAACAAGTCAACAACTCCTAGCAGAAAAGTTTGACCATATCTTTTTTACTGGTGGTACAGCTGTAGGCAAAATAGTCATGGAAGCAGCCGCAAAACACCTGACACCTGTGACTTTGGAATTGGGCGGCAAAAGTCCTTGTATTGTAGATTCTGATATTAACATCGAACACACCTCCAGACGCATTACTTGGGGCAAGTTTCTCAACGCTGGACAAACTTGTATCGCACCTGACTATCTTTTAGTTGATAAAAAAATCAAAGAAAATTTGTTAAATGAAATTCAAAAACGCCTGCAAGAATTTTATGAAGGTAATCCTGCCAACAGTTCTGATTATGCTAGGATTATCCATCAAAAACATTTTGACAGGTTAGCTAGCCTCTTGAAAGATGGCGAAATTCGTATTGGGGGAGAAACTAATCCTTCGGAACTTTATATTGCTCCCACAGTGCTTGATAATGTCTCCTTGACAGACTCGGTAATGCAGGAAGAAATTTTTGGTCCTATTCTTCCTGTCATTGAATATACCGATATAACAGAAGCGATCGCCCTAATTAACTCTAAATCAAAACCCTTGGCTTTGTACTTATTTTCTAATAACAAAAACCTGCAACAACGAGTCTTGCAGGAAACCTCATCTGGTGGAGTTTGTATTAACGACACACTCATGCAGTATGCTGTTTCATCGTTACCATTCGGCGGTGTGGGTGATAGCGGAATTGGCAACTATCACGGTAAATTCAGCTTTGACACCTTTTCCCATTACAAAAGTGTGTTGCACAATTCCTTCTGGCTCGATTTAAAATTGCGATACGCTCCCTATAAAGACAAGTTATCTACACTGAAGCGATTTATTGGTTAGAGTGGCTAGGGTGGTAGGGTGGGAATTGCCCTCCTTACCCTGCATCTATCGGTACTTATTAGCAATTGAACAAGTATTTCATTATGAATGATGACTACGTTGTCCAGCAAAAAAAAACTATCCAACAGATGAAAGATAGTATTCACCAAGGGCAAAGTAAATCGAGCATTGTTGAGATGCAAAGTGATTATGAAAACGATGACCAAACTTGTCTAACATCAGTGGCTTTTACTTGAAAAGATATTGCAAAAACAATATTAAAAAAAATAATTGAACCATTAAAAAGCTTAGACCCTAACCACTTCTATTATTCGAGTCAATTACTCCACTTAACTATTAAAAATGTGCGATCTATACATAATCCCCCTCTTTTTAATGACGAAGATGTTGTTAAAGTTCATCAATTATTTACTCAAATAATTCCAACTTTTCAATCGTTCACTTTTAGTTTTGAAGGTTTAATTTTGTTTCCAACGAGTGTTGCTCTGTTAGGGTATTGTAATGATACCCTCAGAAAATTAGTTCAAGCATTAGATTTTGGCTTAAGAGAAATAGGCGTACCAGATAATAAAAAATATATTTCTGATACTATATTTTTTGGAAACATGACCTTATGTAGATTTACACATGAGCCGAGTTCCTCATTTCAAAATAAAGTCAAAGAATTGGAAAATATTTATATTGGGGAAATGCATGTTACTGAAATTAGCCTGATCACATGCAACGCTGTTTGTCATTCCAAAACCAGAAAAGTTATAGGTACTTATAAGTTAAGCCAGTAGATAGGGCATAGCCCCACCTACTTAGTCAAGTCTAAAACCCAAAACCACCAACCCTTTCAAGGTGGGTAAAAATTTTGGTCAAAAAACTCCTTTTTAACCTCTTTACTCTGTGTACTCTGCGCCTAATCGGGTTAAATAACTTATAAACCAATACGCTTGCTGTTAAGGATTGTTGGTGATAGCGAAGCGTGGCACGAATGTGCCATAGATTCCACACGTGTAGAGACGTTGCATGCAACGTCTCTACATAGACGTGTTGATAATGGTTTTGGTCTTATCACCAAGCGTATTGACTTATAAACCGCCGAGACGCTCCAGACCCCAGAGAGAAAAGAAGAGATTTTACGAGTCACCTTGAAAGGGCTACCCAAAACCACTAACTATATCGTTCCTCCGCCCAGGGTTCACCACGGCGGTGATAGCCATTGCGTTCCCAAAAACCCGATTCCTCGCGTTCTAGAAACTCCAAACCATTAATCCACTTGGCACTTTTCCAGGCGTAGAGGTGGGGAACGACAAGCCGCAATGGACCACCATGTTCTGCTGGTAACGGTTCTCCAAAGACTTTAAAGGCAAAGAAGTTTTCTTCCCGTACAAAGTCTTCCAATGGGAGATTGGTAGTATAGCCACCATAGCAGTGTTCCATAACATGAACTGCTTTGGTGTCTACCTCAATGAGCTTCATAAAGTCTGTAACCTTAATACCAGTCCACTTGACATCAAGTTTCGACCAGCGCGTAACACAGTGGAAATCTGCTGTGAATTCGTGCTGCGGAAGCGCCATAAAGTCAGACCAGGTAAAGGTTGCTCCTTTTGCTAAACCCCATACCCGAAACTCCCACTCATCTGTGCTAATTTGCGGAGTTGCACCGTAGGTTAATACAGGAAATCCCTTGGTCAAGTACTGACCAGGAGGAACGCGATCGCTCTCTTGGTTTGTAGGCTTTTGAAAAAATTTTCTTACCATAGTCACAGAAAAATAGCTTTTCTGAAGACAATCTAATTTTTATAGAGTTATTTGTTAATCAGTCAGAGGTGATAGTTAGTCATTAGTCAATAGTCATGGAGTCAAAGGACTCTAGACTTTTGACTATGGACTCAACCCTCAGGACTTTTAACTTAGGAATTATGATTCCTCTTCTTCCTCTTCTTCAGCAGTTGGATAGACAAATGTAGAACGTCCAGTCAAAATAGACTTGCCTAGAGAAAGAGCTTTTTGCGCTTCAACTGCGGCTTTGCGCCTCCATGTAGCTCGACGTTTGTCTCGTTTAGACTTGGATGTTTTCTTCTTTGGAACAGCCATTGTAACGGGTACTGCAAATATAGACAACCTTTTTATTCTAAAGCATACAAACAAATGCAGTGAGTCCTTGGGTACAAATCACTATTTTGCTTGCGTCGGCGGTGCAGGAACACCCAACAGTGGGGGAACATCCAAAGATCCAGTCCTTCCCCTTGGATCAACAGCACCCGAATTGAGGTATTGCTGGGGCAGTACTGGTGATCTGTGGTTTAGCTAGACTATTATGACGTATGACGTAGGTTAGCCTTGTTTTTTTCACAAAGCCAACCACTACCAAAAGGCAAGTAAACAAGGAGTAACAAAAATCGCGATGGCAAATAATTGGGCGATCGCAATTGGCATCAATCAATATCAGTTCTTTCAACCTTTAAGTTGCGCCCAAACAGATGCCGAGGCGATCAGAGATTTTTTGGTGACACAAGGTGGTTTTTTGCCGCAACAGTGTCTGCTGATGACAGAGACTTCGCCACCATTTGCACAGAGGTCTACCTATCCTAGTAAAGAGAATATTTTCCTGTTATTTGAACATTTAGCAGCCACTTGCTGGCGACCACAAGACCGATTGTGGTTTTTCTTTAGCGGTTATGGCGTCAACTACAAGGGACAAGATTACTTAATGCCAGTCGAAGGTGATCCCAATCGCATCGAAGAGACGGGTATAGAAGTACGAGCATTAATGCAAAGTCTGCAAGTTGCTGCCCTTGATGCATTGCTGTTGTTCGATATGAACCGTGCTTTTGGAACCCACGCAGATGCTCACGTTGGCAAAGAAACAATAGAACTAGCTAAAGAACTACAAATTCCTATTATTCTTTCTTGTCAACCAGACGAATTTTCTCACGAAAGTAGCGAATTAGGTCACGGATTCTTTACAGCAGCGCTGTTAGAAGCTTTGCGTTACGGCAATCGTACCAATTTGGCGAATGTAGAAAAATACCTCAGTGTCCGCACGCCAGAACTATGTCAACACTACTGGCGTCCCACACAAACCCCCATCACTATTTTTGTATCAAAGCCGCAGGTTCCCTCCCCGCAATTGCAGGAGAAAAGCGAACCAAGAGTCAAGGAACTAGCAGAAGTAGCGGCAAACAATAGTCTTTCATCACCCCATCACCCCATCACCCCAGCTCCCCATCACCCCATCACCCCATCTCCCCAGCTCCCCAGCTCCCTCACTCCCTCATCCTCCTCATCCTCCTCACTCCCTCACTCCCTCACTCCCTCATCCCCCTCATCCCCCTCATCCCCCTCATCCCCCTCATCCCCCTCATCCCCCTCATCCTCCTCATCCCCCGATCCCCACAAAAGGTCATCAAACAACAAATTCTTGCCGCACCTTCTACTGGGGAGCATTGCTACAATACTTCTTCTATGCTTAATCGTGGTTGTTTTGTTCCGCGATCGCCCTTTATTCAAGTTAGCCCAGATATTACCACCGTCCTCCAAGCCTGCTAGCAATAACACAAAGGTAGTTAAAGCATCACCAAAACCCAGCCCCACAGCATCACCAATCGTACTAGCCCAACCAGAAATCCAATCAACTCCTCAAGTCACTTCTAGCTCACAAGTCACTCCAAGTGCTGACGAATCGAAACAGCGTAACCAAGCACTGTTGGAATTGCAGAAAATGTCCCTGAGTCCAACTCAGGCTAGCGATTTGAGGCAAGCTATTAATACGGCTCGTAAAATTCAACCAGGTGAACCGCTCTACACACAAGCTCAAGACAACATCAAGATTTGGAGCCGCATGATTTTAGATTTAGCCCAAGATCGTGCTAAGCAAAAACTATATGCGGGTGCTATCTCAGCAGCACAGTTAGTCCCCAAAGACCAACTTGTATACCCAAAAGCACAAACATCTATTAACCAGTGGCGGCTAGAAGCAAAACAGTATGTCAGCAATACAACCCTTATCGATGCTGCTGTTGGCTTAATTCGGTCTGGACAGGCTTCTAGCTACAATCGCGCTATAGAAGTTGCCAAAAAAGTCCCACAAGGTGAACCAGGGTTTGATATTGCCCAAAAATCTATTGATAGCTGGAGTGAAAATATTTTGCAGCTGGCTAAAACAAGAGCCGCGCGAAGAGAATTCAAAGCCGCAATTGCAACCGCGGCTCTAGTTCCAGAGGGAACAGCCGCATATAAAAAAGCGCAAAATGCAATTGCACAATGGGAAAAAAACAGTCAATAGTTATGAGCTATTGCTAGTTGTTAGTTGTTAGCTGTTGGCTATGAGTTTTTGTACCAACCACTAACTACTAACGACTAAACAGTCTGGATGAGTCCTTAACAAGAGGCTCATTTATCAGCAGTACTGTGTGACATCCTCGCCACATTGATCCGCTAGATAGCACAGCGCTCGAAAACGTAAGCTAACCACTTCTTCATATACGGGGTTGAGCTTGCACATTGGCGGAATATGAAACAAGGTTTTACCCAAAAATTTCACATCACGCTCAAAGGGACACTGGGAAGGAATCACCTTACACAAGCGATGAGCAAGTTGGCGATCGCGAATTTGAACGTTGTCTAACCAACGCCGTATGGGTTGGAGAATATCAATTTGAGACTTGGCAGAAGGACGCTGGCGCTCGGTTCCATGAGCGTCACCTTGTGCTTGATTTATCAATACCCAGCTTGCCAAGAAAATGTTTTTTGTGGTATTATCGTATACCTTCATGGTTCACTCCTCTATTTGATTGAGGCTCTTGAACTGCCTGATGGACATCTACAACATTGCCAGGACCTGTTCAGGAAGAATGTTGTTCTGACTAAGATGCAATCTGATGATTTGTCTGATCTGATGATTTAGTAGCTACTAGCCTCAGTACCTGTTCTATATTACGTCAAATTAACAATAATTTCCTTTTCCTCGGAAGTATGGTATGGATATCTTGTTTATAACTTGACATAGATAAAATTATAGTAAAGACATCTACCTTTAGGTAGAGGACAACGTCTCATTTACAAAAACTTCACAAAACTAATTGCTCAGTATTTATGCTTAAGTACAAATACTGTTTTTTTGTATCAGGCAGTTATGAGCTATTAGGACAACTGCGTAAATTCTACATTGAGAGCAACCTCTAAATATTACATCCTTGTCACCAAAAAAAAACTTATATGTAAAAGAGGTTAAGTAGGAGATACATAGAATAAACCAAAGAAACTTTGGCAAAAAACGCAAGTTACCATTTTTTAAGAGTTCATTTTCCGTGATTTCAGCCAGATTCTCACTCGTAGTTTAGAAGTGGTAATCTTGCATTGGAATATGAGTAATTTTGCTGATAGCTGTATCGCTGCTGTAAATAACTTGATAAATTTGTGATTCTCCTGCGACAATTTGCAATCTACAGTGTGTTAGGGCTGACTTACCTGGGGTTAGCACTGGGTTATCTACCTGGTTTACGCATGAACCGTGCCACAATTGCCCTAGTTGGTTCTGCATTGCTCATTGCTTTGGGTGTTCTGAGATTGCAAGAAGCATGGGATGCGATCGATGCCACCACCATCGTGTTTTTGTTAAGCATGATGGTTGTGAACGCGAATCTATCCTTTGCTGGGTTTTTCCCAACAGCGCTGTCAGTGCTGTTGAGTTTCACCCGCAGTCCTTTAGGCTTGTTAATCGCCTTAACTTTTTCCAGTGGTATCCTTTCCGCCTTTTTTCTTAATGACACCTTGGCGCTAATTTTTACACCACTGACTTTGAGCCTGACACAAGCCCTGAATTTGAATCCAATTCCCTATTTACTTGCACTCGCTGGGGCAACAAACGTTGGTTCAGTAGCCACCTTGAGCGGTAACCCGCAAAACATTCTCATTGGCTCTTTCTCAGGTATCAGCTACATCGATTTTCTGCGGGCGTTGGCTCCCGTCGCCGTGATAGGCTTGGCAATTCAGGTGGGATTACTCTGGCTGCTTTACCCTGAAGTACGCTCAACTCAACCCAGCGAGCAATTACGCCTTGGGAAGGCACGCATCTTCAAACCTCTGTATCAAAAAACCATTATTATCACCACTGGGCTGCTTATTGCCTTTGCTGTAGGCTTACCCCTTGCAGTGTCTGCCCTAGTTGCTGCAAGCCTTTTGCTTATCACTCGACGTATTAAACCACAGCGGATTCTTAAAGAGCTGGATTGGAACCTGCTAGTGATGTTTTCTGGACTGTTCATCCTCACGAAAGCGACACAGAAGTTGAACTTGTTGCAGCCCTTCACTTATGCAGTCAACTCTTCTGCTGGTTTAGTGAGCGTCACAGCCATCCTATCTAACCTAATTTCCAATGTTCCTGCGGTACTCCTGCTACAACCCTTAATTCCTAAAGATGATACTCAGTCTTGGCTATTGCTTGCAGCCGGCTCAACCTTGGCTGGAAATTTGACTTTGTTTGGTTCAGTCGCTAATCTTATCGTTGTCGAAGCAACTACTGAGTTAGGCTACAAGCTGACCTTTTGGGAACATCTGCGCTTTGGGTTGCCACTGACAGTGTTAACTCTACTTCTATTATACCTGTGGATTCAGTAAATATAATTATTCAAATTTTATATCTTATCTAATGCTACTCACCGGCAAAACTGCATAAGTTGATTTCACATACAACTATTAACTGTCACAAGGCTTCAAAACAATGGTCTTGTGTTCAACTTTAATCAGCCAAACAAAGGAGTTTATTTTTATGACGTTTCCCAAAACTTTCAGCGCAGATCTATCCGGTACCAAGCCTACTATTCCCTCTGATTTTGAGGATGTAGGATTTCTCGCTCCTAGTGTAGGTACTTTTATCGTCACTAAAAAGAACGGTACAGCCAATTTTATTTGGCAACATGATATCGAAGATGTAGACTTTCACAGTGAAAGGTTGATATTTGACGGTATTGTTACCATTGGTCAGAGCGAATTTTACCAAGGTACGATAGCAGTCGAGAAAGAAGAAACTGGATCAGCGCAAACCAAGGTAACTGTTCTGCTTTCAGTAGAACCAGCCGACGCGGATGAGGGGCATAGAATCTTCTATAAACGTGAAGAAGACAGTGACTACAATGTCTGGGCAACTGATGCTCAGAAGTTCGAGCTTCACACACCCGCTCTTGGTATTGCTGCGTAATATCAAATCCGCTTAATATCAAATCCGGTATGGAAATACGTCTTAGGATATACTTCGTAGCAGAATACCCTTAGAGCATTATACTATGTGCAATCATCCGGATTTAATATAAGTAGGTTCAGATTTGGCTATGCGCTACCCTTAATTGGCAGCGCAAGCGCCTTGTGAACTACCCATATACAAGCGGGAGAAACTTGCTTTAAATCTCGCGCCAAGTCGAGCCAGCGCCCTTTGGAGGGTTTCCCTCCGTAGGCGACTGGCGTCGCAAAGTCGCAAAATTTTTCTTAGCGTCTAGAGCGTAGTGCGCGAGATTATTAATGACTACGATGCGACTTGAGCAGCAGTACGAGTGCGACGCCTTCTACCATCACTAACTTTTACTGGTGGCTCATCAGGAATTTGCATCAGCAAGGTAACAGATGGTTGACAATGCAGTTCCTTTCGCAAAGAGCGTGCTAGTTCCCGCTCCAAAACCTCTTGTAATCCACCCCAGTCTACCTCTGGCTGGTCGCCATCAAAAGAAGGGGCAAATTCTGACCAGCGCACGGTGAGAATTTCTTCGAGCCGCTGTTGTATCCACTTTTGCAACAAGGAGCGCTCGACGCTCGTCACAACACCTCGCAGGTGAATTTCTGGCTTCGCCATCAGCTTGCCATTCCAATCTATCGCCGTCGCAATTGTGACAATACCTTCTTCTGCCATACGTTGCCGTTCTTGCAGAACTTTGGCGCTGACCATACCAGAACCGGAAGTATCCACCAGTTCTAGACCAGCTGACACTTTACCAGCAACACGGAGGGATTCCTCAGTGAGTTCAACGATATTCCCATTCTGAATAATCACCATGTTTTCAGCGGGAATTCCCATACTTTGAGCTGTTTGGGCGTGCTTCACCAGCATCCGATGTTCCCCGTGAACTGGCAAGAAGAATTTAGGTCGAGTCAGAGCAATCATCAGCTTTTGGTCTTCCTGACATCCATGACCGGAGACGTGAATTCCTTTGTCCCGACCATAGATAACGTTTGCCCCTTGCATCATCAACTTATCGATGATGGTAACTACGGCGATCGTATTTCCAGGAATTGGGTTAGCTGAGAAGACTACCGTATCTCCTTGTCGGATTTTGATGTGGGGATGTTCTTGATTAGCAATCCGGGTCATTGCTGACATTGGCTCACCTTGAGAGCCAGTCGTCAAAATCAGCACATTTTCCACAGGAAGATTCCGGACGACGTGCAACGGCTGGAATAGATTATCCTCACACTTGATATAACCTAGATTGCGGGCATGGGCAATCAAATTCAGCATGGAACGTCCGACCACGGTGACGACGCGGTTATACTTCTGCGCTAGCTGCAAAACCATGTTAATGCGATGCACGCTAGAGGCAAAGGTGGTCACGAACAGTCGCCCAGTGGCTTGACTGAATACCCTATCCAGATTTGGAAACACAGAACGTTCTGAAGGCGTGAATCCTGGTACTTCTGAGTTCGTTGAGTCGCTCATCAAGCACAGTACACCTTTTTCACCGTGTTCGGCGAGCCTTTGCAAGTCAAAATGCTCACCATCCACTGGCGTGTGGTCAAATTTGAAATCCCCTGTGTGGATGAGTACGCCAAGAGGTGTATGAATTGCTACTGTGAAGCTATCAGCGATGGAGTGGGTATTGCGAATGTATTCTACAAAGAAATGTTTGCCAATTCGCACCAGATCGCGGGGAACGACGCTTCTTAACTCTGTGCGATCGCGCACTCCCGCTTCTTCCAATTTGCCCTCTAGCATTGCCAGTGCTAGTCTGGGACCGTAAATCACGGGAATGTCAAATTGCTTCAAGTGAAAGGCTATCCCACCGATATGGTCTTCGTGACCGTGGGTCACAATCATGCCTTTAATTTTGTGGCGATTTTCCCGTACATAAGTCATGTCTGGAAGAACAATATTGACTCCATGCATCCCGTCTGTGGGAAAAGCCAATCCTGCATCTAACAAGATAATTTCGTCGTCATACTCGAAAACACAAGTATTTTTACCAATTTCATGCAAACCGCCCAACGGTATAATTTTTAGGGCGGCTAAAGATTCGTTTTTAGCCATTTTCTCCTTAGGTTGTTCTTTGTCGTTAAAAATGTAAAATTTAGAGATTGTTCTTTGTCTTTTTAGATGTGGAATTTAACGCTGTTGTAATCACAAGACAACCAATCTATGAAATCACTCTCAAAACAGTTGAATTTTTATGAGATATTCAATTGTTGTTTAATTAATTGGGCTTGAAAAGCTCAAAATTCATCATCTATTGATTCAGTCGTAGCACAGGGTTTTCACCTGGAATTTTGTAAAATTACGCACCAACTTTTTATAAATATCTTCCGCGAACGAGCGCTTCAGCCTTCAACAACTTGCTGCTAAATCAGACCTAGCTCTTTGAGAACCACTTCTAACTTTCGACTGACTTCTGAATCAGCTTCGCACAAGGGCGGACGAGTTGAACCAACCTCCCAACCTAAAAGTTTCAGTGCTTTCTTGACTAGGATAGGGTTTGTAGTTGCAAATAAAGCTTTAAACAGAGGGAACAATTGGAGATGTATTTCCCTGGCTACTTCAGTTTCACCCGCATCAAAGGCTTGAATCATCTTTTGTAGTTGATTTCCTACCAGATGAGAAGCCACACTGACGACACCCTTCGCCCCTATTGCTAAGAGAGGCAAAGTCATGTAATCATCTCCAGAGTATATCTGGAATTCTTTTGGCGTCAAGCGACGGATTTCACTTGCCTGGTCTATGTTGCCGGTAGATTCCTTAATTCCGACAATATTGTCAATCTCTGCTAACCGAGCAACTGTTTCTGGTTGAAGATTTTGACCGGTACGACCAGGGATATTGTATAACAGCACAGGTAGGTCAGGCGTAGCTTGAGCGATCGCCTTAAAGTGCTGATAAAGCCCCGCTTGCGGTGGTTTGTTGTAGTAAGGAACAACATGCAGTGCGCCATGTACTCCTATTTTAACCGCCTTTTGGGTAGCGGCAATTGCTTCTTTGGTGGAATTGGAGCCACACCCTGCTATCACAAGAGCTTTTTGATCCACCGCCTGCAACACCACACAAAACAACTGGTATTCTTCCTCCCAACTCAGGGTAGGAGATTCTCCGGTGGTTCCACATACCACGAGTGTATCTGTACCGTTGTCAGCTAGATGTGCTGCCAGTGCTGCTGCTACATCATAATTGACACTGCCGTCTTCTTTAAACGGCGTAATCATAGCGGTTAGAACTCTGCCAAAATCTACCACCCTCTTTTCACTCCTAAATATTCCTCTTTGTTATTTGTTTTTTTGGGTTTTGGTGGTTTTCTATTGTAATAATCTATCTGACTATTACTTTCAAGCGTAAGCAAGCGCCTTAGTCCTTTATGATTTCTCTTTGTCATAAGTCATTTGTTCTTTGTCTAATACCCATGACCAAATAACTGATGACTTATAACTTCTGACTTACGGCTACCGCCCCTTGAAGCAGATTTTTTTCTACTAATAACTCAGCAATTTGTATTGCATTCAAAGCTGCACCTTTACGGACTTGGTCGCCACATAGCCACAGTTCTAAGCCGCACGGGTGAGAAATATCCTGACGAATTCTCCCTACCAAAACTTCATCTCGACCTGTCGCTTCAATTGGCATAGGAAAATGATTTGCCTTCCAATCTTCCACCAATTTCACACCAGGTGCTTGACTTAGAATTTCTCTTGCCTTATCTGGGCTAAATGGCACCTCAAATTCTAGGTTAATCGCTTCCGAATGGCTACGTAGTACGGGTACCCGTACACAAGTTGCAGTAATTCTTATATCTTGATTGCCAAAAATTTTACGAGTTTCGTTAACCATTTTTATTTCTTCCTCGCAGTACCCCAAATCATTCAACGGGGTGTTGTGCGGGAAGACATTAAACGCTAATGGATAGGGAAATACTTCAGCAACGGGTTGCTTGCCTTCTAAAATGGCACTTGCTTGGGTTTTCACTTCTTCCATTGCTTGAGCACCTGCGCCACTGGCAGACTGGTATGTTGCAGCGATTAGGCGTTGCACTGGTGAAACTTTATGTAGGGGCCACACTGCGAGTGTCATCAAAATCGTCGTGCAGTTGGGGTTGGCAATAATGCCTTTATGGTCAGATGCAGCTTGCGGATTCACTTCTGGAACCACCAAAGGAACTTCTGGGTTCATGCGAAACGCGCTGGAGTTATCAATCACCACAGCACCAGCCGCGACAGCTTTTGGTGCCCATGTTTTCGATGTGGAACCGCCTGCACTTGCCAGCACCAGATCCACATTTTCAAAGGCTTTTTCGCTCACTGCCTCTACAGGCAAATTTTCCCCCTTAAAAGGCAGCGATCGCCCTGCACTGCGAACGGAAGCCAATAACCTTATGTCAGAAACAGGGAAATTTCGACTTTCTAATAATTCCAGCAACTCTTTGCCAACGGCACCAGTCGCTCCCAAAACAGCTACACGGTAGGATTTAGACAAACAGGCTTCCTCCTTTACTAGATGTTATTATGTGCAATTTGTTGTAAAAATTCAAACTTTAAATGGCAATAGCAGACATTCAATAAACTTTTTAATAGTTTGATTATTTTTTGCAAATGATTGTAATTCTTAATTTAATACATTTATTTTGTTACTTATCCTGATTTATGTTGCAATTTATAATGATTTATGAATCAACTTGGGACTCGCTTAAAATATCTATTATACAGCACACTATCTTTCAACGTCAGCATGACACAAGCTTGATGCAAATTAGCTTCAGACAGGTATTGGTGTCTTTAAGATGCGTTCGTCTTGATGATTGGTGTACTATGATTCAAATGGACTGAAACCAGCAAGGCAATCAGCGAGAGCTTTAAGCGAGGCAGCAGCTAAGCATAAGCTCTCGCTCAGTCTTATAAGGCAGGCAGCACCAACGTTACAACAATGGAAATGCGAACTGCTAGTTTATAAACAGGATATCACGGTGTTAACCCTTTGGTAAAAAACAATTTAGAGTTGAAATTGCTAAACTAGTTAGCGCTAAAATGTCAAGAACTTTTAGCAACTAAAGGGTAAAGGATGAAGGATGCACAAAGGAAGGAATAAACGGGATACAAGCCCTTGGAGAACTCTGTGGAGAAAATCTTCAGGTGTTGTATCCTTGTCTAGAGGCACCGGATTCAGCAAGAAGTGGATACTTCTAAGTCCATAGTTTACACTTGGGTCAACACTTGGCATCTTTCATCCAAGTCACGAAACTTTAACTTAAAAGACGCTATTCCCTTGCGCCAAATCACGTAATTAGTAAAAAGAAATACCAAGAATAGAGACATAGCATGAAAGTTACCCAGGAAAAACTTCCCGCCAGTCAAATTGGTCTAGAAATAGAGATTACGCCAGAAAAGACCAAGGAAACTTACGAAAAAGTTGTTAAAAACTTAGCCAGTACTGCAAATATTCCTGGGTTTCGCAAGGGCAAGGTCCCTCGGCAAATATTGTTACAGCGCCTTGGCGTCACTCGAATCAAGGCAGCAGCTCTAGAAGAATTAATTCAAGATGGCATTGAGCAAGCGCTACAACAAGAACAAATCCAGGCGCTTGGTCAACCACAGCTGCGCTCCTCATTTGAGGAATTAATTAACAATTATGAACCAGGCAAACCCCTAACATTTGCCGCATCTGTAGATGTGGCACCAGAACCTAATCTGGGTGAGTACACGAGCTTACAATTCAAAGCCGAGGAAGTCAAATACGATCCACAGCAAGTGGACAAAGTCTTGGAAAGCGAACGCCAAGAAATGGCGACGTTAATTCCTGTGGAAGGACGTTCAGCACAGATAGGTGATGTTGCTGTCGTCGATTTTAAAGGTGTTGTGGTTGCATCCGAGGGTGAAGACGAAACAGCAGAACCCCAGCCAATACCTGGCGGTGAAGCAACTGATTTCCAATTAGAGATGCAGGAGGACAAATTCATTCCCGGCTTTGTGACAGGGATAGTGGGAATGAATCCTGGAGAAACCAGAGAAGTTTCAGCTCAGTTTCCAGACCCTTATGTAAATCAAGATTTAGCAGGAAAACCGGCTGTTTTCACCGTAACAATCAAAGAACTCAAGGAAAAAGAACTGCCCGAATTGAATGATGACTTTGCCCAAGAAGCCAGCGATTACGAAACTCTAGCAGATTTGCGTTCTTCTTTAGAAGAGCGCTTTCAAAAAGAGGCTGAACAGAAAACAAAAGCGAACAAGCAAGAAGCCTTGTTAGGTGAACTGCTCAAGCACGTAGAAGTTGACTTGCCAGAATCAATGATTCAGCAGGAAGTGGATGCGATGCTGACGCAAACAGCCATGCGGCTTTCTCAACAGGGGCTTGATATTAAGAAATTGTTTACCCAAGATGTGATTCCCCAGTTGCGGGAACGTTCTCGCGGTGAAGCAGTTGAGCGCATTAAGCGTTCTCTGGCGCTGCGGGAAATTGGTAAACGCGAGTCCATCCAAGTGTCAGAAGCAGAAATCAACGCTAGAGTCCAAGAATTGTTGGAACAGTACGCTGAAAAAGATGTTGATGAGGATAGACTGCGTGAAGTCGTAGAAAACGAATTGTTAACCGAAAAAATCATCGATTGGCTTTTAGAACGCTCAACCGTTGAATTAGTCCCTGAAGGTTCTTTGAGTGCAGCACAAACTGAAACTGAGACTGAGACTGAAGAAGTCAAAACTGCTGACTCAGATGCTGCAACTGAAACAGTAGAACAAACCCCCCAAGTTAGTGCAGAAATCTCACCACAAAACACAGAGTCAACAGAGGCACAATAGATGAAAAGGGGACAAGGGAAAGAGGACACGGGGACAGATCAATTCAAAATTTGGAATTTCTCCCTCCCTCACTCTCTCTCTCCCTCCCTCCCTCACTCCCTCTCCTAAGGTGGAAGTCTAAGAAATTTTAAATAAGTGACAGTATACGTAACACCCTTGGTTTGATACTGTTTTACACGATAGGAATTTATATGAGGCATAATGGTTAACACATAGCCACATCAAAAATCAAATTCCTTAAAAAGGCAGCCTTTGCTGTCTCTACCATTGTTACACTTAGTGTGAAACGTTCTTTTATGCTTGTATCGCAGTCGGGAAACTACCAATTTAACAGTTTGAGTGACTTTAAACTCTACTCCCTAGACAGTCCTAACAACATCGTCCCGATGGTGGTAGAACAATCTGGCATGGGAGAACGCGCTTTCGACATCTACTCTCGCTTGCTACGGGAGCGGATTATCTTCTTAGGAACACCAATAGACGATAACGTTGCCAACTCAATTGTTGCCCAGTTATTGTTTCTAGATGCTGAAGATTCCGAAAAGGATATTCAACTGTATATTAATTCTCCTGGTGGCTCGGTGACAGCAGGCATGGCTATTTATGATACTATTCAGCAAATCCGTCCTGATGTAGTCACGATATGTTTTGGATTAGCCGCGAGCATGGGGGCGTTCTTGTTAGCAGCAGGAACGGCTGGTAAACGGATGTCTCTTCCTGATTCCCGGATCATGATTCACCAACCACTCGGTGGTGCACAAGGACAAGCCGTTGACATCGAGATACAAGCCAGAGAAATTCTTTATCATAAATCTAAGTTGAATCAGTTATTGGCGACTCATACTGGTCAACCATTAGAAAGAGTCGAAGCCGATACTGATCGCGATTTCTTCATGTCGGCTGAAGAGGCGAAAAATTATGGGTTGATTGATCAGGTCATCTCCAGGCAAAATCTTCCCTCTCCAGGGGAAAACGTCACCATTGTCAAATAAGAGGCTGGTATGTCTAAGTACGACTCCCATTTAAAGTGTTCATTTTGCGGCAAGTCTCAGGAGCAGGTTCGTAAACTAATCGCCGGACCGGGAGTCTACATCTGCGATGAATGCGTAGACTTGTGTAATGAAATCCTGGATGAGGAGTTACTCGACACAAATGCGGCAGCATCGTCGCAACCAGCACCCAGGTCAGAACCACCTCAGAAACGCCGTGCTCGTTCCTCTAATCTCTCGTTGAATCAAATACCTAAGCCACGAGAGATTAAAAAGTACCTAGACGAACACGTCATTGGTCAAGACGAAGCCAAAAAAGTGCTTTCAGTCGCAGTTTATAACCATTACAAGCGGCTAGCAGTGGTTCAGTCTAAAGGCAGTGGCAAAGGTTTGGATGATGCTGTAGAACTCCAAAAGTCCAACATTCTACTGATTGGTCCGACAGGCTGCGGCAAAACTCTGCTAGCACAGACTCTGGCAAAAATTCTCGATGTCCCCTTTGCTGTTGCTGATGCCACCACGCTAACAGAGGCAGGGTACGTGGGAGAAGATGTGGAAAATATCTTGCTGCGACTGTTGCAAGTAGCAGACTTGGATGTAGAAGAAGCGCAGCGGGGAATTATCTACATCGACGAAATCGATAAGGTTGCTCGCAAGAGTGAGAACCCTTCAATTACCCGAGATGTCTCTGGCGAAGGCGTACAGCAAGCTTTACTGAAAATGTTAGAGGGGACGGTCGCTAACGTACCACCCCAAGGAGGACGCAAGCACCCCTATCAAGACTGCATCCAGATTGATACAAGCAACATCCTGTTCGTCTGTGGCGGTGCATTCGTCGGTTTAGAAAAGGTCGTAGAG
This sequence comes from Scytonema sp. PCC 10023, assembly GCF_963920835.1. Taxonomy (NCBI): domain Bacteria; kingdom Bacillati; phylum Cyanobacteriota; class Cyanophyceae; order Nostocales; family Scytonemataceae; genus Scytonema; species Scytonema sp. PCC 10023. Next base: position 13,830 of record NZ_CAWUDP010000054.1, on the reverse strand, counting down.
CAGAGAACTGGCAAAAAGTCAATAGGCTTTGTACAACCTGGAGAAGGTCAAACCAAGGACAAACGCACAGCAGATACTCTGCGCAATCTAGAACCGGATGACTTAGTGAAGTTCGGTATGATTCCGGAATTTATTGGGCGAGTGCCAATGGTAGCGGTGGTAGATCCACTCGACGAAGAAGCGCTGATGGCAATTCTCACCCAACCGCGCAGCGCCTTGGTGAAGCAGTACCAAAAGCTGCTGAAGATGGATAATGTCCAGCTAGAGTTTAAACCAGAGGCTCTGCGAGCTATTGCTCAAGAAGCCTACCGCCGCAAAACCGGCGCAAGGGCGCTGCGGGGCATTGTGGAAGAACTGATGCTGGAAGTGATGTACGAGTTGCCTTCGCGCAAAGATGTGACTCGTTGCACAGTCACGCGGGAAATGGTAGAGAAGCGTTCCACCGCGGAACTCCTGATGCACCCATCCACACTACCCAAACCAGAATCAGCGTAATTGTTATTAGTCATTGTAGAGACGCGCTGTTTGAAGCGTCTGTACATCTTTGTCATGAGTCATTAGTCATTAGTCATGAGTAAAATACTGTTAACTCTTGATCTTTGACTTTTGACTTTTGACTTTTGACAAATGCCTTATATAAACGTTCGTGGTGTTGACCATTACTACGAGTGGATAAAAAAGCCATCGGATACTGAGGACAAGCCTGTGATGGTTTTTATCCACGGTTGGGCTGGTTCCAATCGGTACTGGCAAAGTACGGCACATACTTTATCAGAACAATTTGATTGCTTACTTTACGATTTACGGGGATTTGGGCGTTCCCGTGGGCGACCTACCCTAGCTAAAGCGAGTGAAGCTGTTGTTGAGTCTGTCGAGTTGCAGTCACCGCAGGCAGAATCTGTAGCAATCCAAGAGTTAACTTATGAGCTAGAGGAATACGCTGACGACTTGGCAGCTTTGCTAGATGAGTTGCAGCTCCAACGCGTGTATATCAATGCTCATTCGATGGGCGCGTCCATTGCTACTTTGTTTCTCAACCGCTACCCCCAACGAGTGGAAAGAGCAATTCTCACCTGTAGCGGTATTTTTGAGTATGACGAAAAAGCATTTACAGCTTTTCATAAATTCGGTGGGTACGTGGTCAAATTTCGTCCCAACTGGTTGGATAAAATACCGTTTGTTGACAGAATGTTTATGGCGCGATTTCTACACCGTGCCATACCAGCAGCAGAACGCAAAGCTTTCTTGCAGGATTTTCTCATAGCAGACTACGATGCTGCTTTGGGTACAATTTTTACATCTGTTAGTAAAGCGGCATCTGAGTTAATGCCGCAGGAATTTGCTCAGCTGACGGTGCCTACACTACTGGTGGCGGGCGAGTTCGACAAAATTATTCCAGCCGAAATGGGTCGTCAGGCAGCCGCACTGAACGATAAAGTAGAATTTTGCTTGATTCGCAATACGGCTCATTTCCCTATGTTGGAAGACTCGGCTACTTACCTCAAACGGGTGCGAGAGTTCTTGGAACTAGAGCAAAGATTAGGCTAGAAAATTGGCTTATGAATGAGTGAATTATGAATTGGGAATTGCCGTATTCATAATTCACTCTTGATCATTCAACCCAAACCCAGCTCTCGTTTGAGCAAGTTAATCGAGTTGGTACCAATATATTTTTCGCTAGTCATGTGTTTAGGTGGGCGAATAATGTCATCCATAGCAGCTTGCATAGCAGCTTGCACCGCAGAAAAACTCACCTGATCAACGCTAAAAATGACTTGTGCTCGCTTAACGATCGCCTGAAGTTTGTAAGCATCTTTTGGTTGTGCAGTCATCACGAGTATTTCATCCCCCCGTAAACCGTGGAGGATAACTTCTGCAGCTCGAAGAATTCCAGAACTGATGCTAACTATGCCAAGACAACTGTCTTTAGGTAGGTTTTTAAACTGGTTGAATTCGTTGGCGTAGTCATGAATGTCAAGGGGTATGACGCGCACAGCTTTAGGTGCGGCGATGACTTCCACCTCACCAATAAAATACCGACTGGTGACAACTGTCGCTGAGGAAGTTTGATCTAGCACAGCAGCTAATTGTTCCATCGCTACCAACTGCACTGGTATTTTCAGGGCTTGTTCTAATTCATAGACCATCAATTCCCCAACACCGATATCCTGAGTTGGAACTGCAACCAACACTCGCGCACTACAACGCAAGCGCCAATCAACTTCCGCCAAGAATAACTCACGGGCTTGATTGAGGGAACAGCCTTGAGAAAGGAGCTCGTCTAGTGCAAGCTGAACAACTTTGTATGCTTGAGGATATTCTTTGAGAATCGGTGATTGCAGCCTACTACCACCCTCATGACCCTGGGCGCGGACGTAAATCCCTGACCCCGCAAGACTTTCTACAAGCCCGTCGTCTTCCAATTGACGGTACACTTTGCTAATGGTATTACGATGCAAGCCTGTCTGCATTGCCAGCGCTCTCGTACTCGGTAGTTTATACCCAGGTGGATATTGCCGAGAGGCGATCGCAAACCGAATTTGATTAAACAGCTGGTTTGATGCGGGGATTTCACTGTCTGGCTGTATACGAAACTGAATCATCACCAAAGCTCCTGCATGATAGTAGCTGCATATGACCAGCTGCGAATGCTAACTGTCAAATATTTTACTTATATATTGAATTTCTATGAAGGGAAAATTCTGGTGTGGTTGTTACTCGTAGTTGATAATTTGATTGGAGATCGCCTTGACATCTTGGCATAGCTATTTCTTCATAGTCACACAGCACTGGTAAAACCTATTATGGCAGAGCGAGCAATACATACCACAACTGTTAAACTTTCGCAAGATGATTTGCAAATCGACGCCTATCTAGCTAAGCCTTCTCAAGAAGGTTCTTATCCAGGAGTTGTGGTATTGCAGGAAATTTTTGGAATCAACTCCCACATTCGGAACGTTACAGAACGTATCGCCCAAGAAGGTTATGTCGCAATTGCACCTGCACTGTTCCAACGAATTGCCCCTGGTTTTGAAACTGGCTACACCCCGCAAGATATTGAAATAGGCAGAAACTACGCAATGCAAACCAAGGCATCAGAGTTACTGAGCGATATCCAACGATCCATTGACTATCTGAAAACCCTCCCTGAAGTGAAAAAAGATGGCTTTGGCTGTATAGGCTTTTGCTTTGGCGGTCATGTGGCATATCTTGCCTCTACCCTACCAGATATTAAGGCTACCGCTTCCTTCTACGGTGCTGGAATCGCCACCCGCACCTTTGGGGGTGGAGAGCCTACCGTTTCTCGCACAAGAGAGATTAAAGGCACTCTCAATGCCTTCTTTGGTATGGAAGACGCCAGTATCCCAACAGAACAGGTAGACCAGATTGAGGCAGAGTTAGAAAAATACAACATTCCTCATCGTGTGTTTCGCTACGATGGAGCTGACCACGGATTTTTCTGCGACCAACGCGCCAGCTATAATTCTATAGCTGCTGCTGATGCGTGGGAGCAGGTAAAACAACTGTTTGGACAACTTTAGCTATCCGATTTGATTTGCGTTCTGGTTGCATTCAGGTCGTCCCTACCCATTAGTCATTAGTGAGCCAGCGCTGCAGGAGGGTTAGCCCGACCTAGGCGACTGGCGTTCACCGAAGGTGTGCCGTTCGGCGATAGCCGTGGCGCAAGCCATAGGCATACCCGAAGGGTCATTACAAAGAACTAATGACTAATGATAGTCTTCACGAGCAATCACAGTCACTCGAATAGTGTTGTTTAGCGTTGAGTAAAACTCCAGTGGCATCAGCTAGAATCGCAATTTATCTTTAACAGTCATGGATTCCGAAGCGAAATTATCTCAAAAAGCCAATTCGTCATTTACAATGGACGACTTTGCCAAAGCACTGGAAAAACACGATTACCAGTTTCAAAAGGGACAGGTGGTAAACGGCAGGGTGTTCCAACTTGATTCTGATGGAGCGTATGTTGATATTGGTGGCAAGTCGTCGGCGTTTGTCCCTCGCGATGAGGCTTCTTTGAGAGCAGTCACCGATTTGTCGGAGGTGCTGCCATTAAATGAGAATTTAGAATTTTTAATCATCAGGGATCAGGATGCAGAAGGTCAAGTCACCCTTTCGCGAAAGCAACTCGAAATCCAGCACATTTGGGATCGACTGGCGCAAATGCAGGAGAATTCTCAAACGACGCAAGTGCGGGTGATAAATGTCAATAAAGGTGGTGTTACTGTCAATGTTCAGGGTTTGCGAGGATTTATTCCGCGATCGCACTTGGTTGAGCGAGATAATTTAGAAGCACTTAAGGGTCAATCTCTCAATGCTGGCTTTTTGGAAGTTAATCGCAGTAACAACAAGCTTATCCTTTCGCAGCGCATAGCAACTCGTTCTGCTAGCTTCAGTACATTGGAAGTTAATCAGCTGGTGCTTGGGAAAATCAGTGGTATCAAACCCTTTGGTGTCTTCGTGGATTTAGATGGCACAAGCGCCTTGCTCCATATTAAGCAGATCAGCCAGAAATTTATTGAAAATCTGGAAAAGGTGTTTCAAGTCGGTCAGCCGATTAAAGCTATAATAATAGACTTGGATGAAGGCAAAGGTCGGGTTGCTCTTTCCACGAGAGTTCTGGAAAATTTCCCAGGCGAGATGCTAGAAAATATGGACGAAGTTATGGCATCCGCCGAGGCGCGTGCAGAACGAGCAAAGAACAAGGTCTCGGAATAGGTTAGTTGTAGAGACGCTTCAAACAGCGCGTCTCTACATTTGCAGCGTTACGGATAGATTCACTGGGGAAATTACAGATAAATCATCCGCTATATCCGTTACATCCCCTACCTCATCCGCTGCTATGCTTCATCTCCATCACCAATATCTCGCTTGGGTGGGCGCTTGTAGGTAAACGTGAAAGTGTCACCACTGGTAATAACTTGCCGCATCTCATCATACATTGGGTAATTACCGACACCACTTACACTTGCCCAGCCCCGTGTCCTGGTTAAAGCGACAAACAACTGGTTACGACAATTCACATCACTTTCATTACGAGCGACATTATCAAAGCCGACTACATACACCATATCAGCCTCATTTCCTTTAGCGCGAGGGACACGAGAGACTGTAACAGCCCCATCACACCAGAAGTTGTTTGGCTGACTAACTTCCCATTCAAACTTTAAGATATTACTGCTGGGAGCGCTGGGAATATAGATATCAATGCTCTGTTGCATCAAAAATCCCGCCACTTGAGTTTCTAAGTCCATTGCCTCGGAATTAGAGCCTAAAACCACAACTAAGATATCGCGGCTGGGATTAAGACCATCATCGACGATGTTATGCATGATGTTCTGCGCCAACGCTGTCATTTCTTCTTGGCGAGAACCGTAAGTTTGAAATTCCAATATAGGTGTGTCCCAGAGTTCAGCAATGGGATTTGGTGAATATTTTGGAGGTCGATGCAAAGTTATTGGCTTACCGACACCCCGAAAATCTCCCTTGACTTCGTAACCAATTCTGTCCCAATCTTTTTTATTTGTGATGCCAGAAACCATTCCCTCTGGGCGTAGCAAACCCATACCAATGGCATGAGCAGTTGTGAGAATTGGTCCAGGAGTGCGGTAACAGTGGCGCATCACTACAGCACGTTGGATACCGCCGACATACTGCGGTTGCTTGTTCAACAAATTGCTCAAACTCTTGCCAAAGACTTCTTTAGCCTTTGGCACTGCTATACTATCAAGGCTTTGTGCTTCGTCGTAAGCCCAAATTAAGCGCCTCTCCTCTGGTGTGTCCTCACTCACAGGTCGCAACGCTTGATAAGCCAACCAGTAAATAGCTTGTTTATCCTCATATTTCAATTCATCTTCGGCTACTAAATCTTGACCTTCATCAATCAAGATGGCATCGAACATCGGCTCAATCTCTATTTCCTCTTGTAGCCGTTTACATAACTCTGCCAAACCTCGGTTAGGTTGTTTTTCTTTTGTATCTACAACCGTTCCGCGTCTTTTACCGTGGTACTCGCAAATCGTCCCGTACAAACCTGGTTGTTCCCTCGCTCCCCAAGCATGAAGTACTTGCAGCTTGTGGTTTGTCTTGCGGTCGTACTGCATCTCACCACAGCTGAAGCGGCGTATCCACTTATCTACTAATGCGATAATTTGGTCGTAGAGCGATCGCGTAAAAAACACCAAAGCAATATCCCACTCTGGGTGCTTAAGGTGCATCATCGCCGCTTTTTGACACAGCAGCACTGTCTTACCTGAACCCGCAATACCGCGAATTTGCTGAGGTCCTGGGGGAATTTCTTTTCCTATGTGTTCTTGCTGTAAATCTATTTCGTACAGCCTTTGCCGCAAACTGTCCATAATGCTGGCGCGGGTTTTGCCTATGGTTGAGGTTGTAGCGCGAGGAGGTTTACGAAGAACGGGTGTTCCGCCAATCACTGACAGTAGTAATTCCCAGTCTTTATCTTCCAGGCTTTCTCCTGGAACGACACAAGAGATTTGTTGAATACGTTCCAATAAGCCAACTTTGCCTAACTGGTCTTGGAAAATCACAGGAGGACAGTTGGGTAGTTGGTCAAAACCTTTTTGTTGCCATTGTTCTTGGGTAATCAGAGGTAATGCAACGAGCGATCGTCCGGTAACCTTGCGCCAGATAGCAGATTCGCGGTCAGCATATGCAATCAATGCTCGTAGTTGATGTTCGGCTCGCCCGTCAGGATTAGTTTCTGCGATGTGATAGTTTTGCAACTGCCAAATACCATCGTTAATAGCAACGACTTGGTCAATGGCGACAGGCAATACTTCAATAACCACTAAACCGAATTCTCTATCAGCAATGAGAATGTCAGGTTCCTTACGAATTTCTCCCACCTTCGAGAAAATCGGATAGCGCCAGTAACCAATACAGTTTCTATCAGAAAAAGCACTCTTAACAGCATCCCAAACTTTTTGCTCACCTGCTTCACTGCTAGCTTTTAACGGTTCGGTAGTGATAAATTTGCTACTTTGTTCTTCGTTACCACGAGCCATTCAGTACCTGCCTGTACTAGTTAAATTTATGATACAAAAGCATTTTGAGTAATGCTGTCAGGCTAGCACTGCCAATGTGATACTTACCAGTGCGAATACACGGAACTACTTAGCTGGCTTAGTTCAGCAGATATGCGGTATTAATTGAACAAAGGTTGTGATAATTTTGCTCGTTAACTTTTAGATACTGAAGGTAAGTTAGCGTTGCTCCTCCTCTAAATTCAGGGCAACGGTGGAATCTCAAAGTCATTCAACAAGCAAACATCATAAGACGTAGCCCCTAAAGCCCTAATCAGGCGCTGGTCTAGAGTCAGTAGCGTAGCACCAACCTGCTGTGAAAGGGCAACGTAAGAAGCATCATAGGCGGAAATGTTATACGCCAAGGCGATGCTCACGGCATCTTCCACCAAGTCAACCGTCGAGACAACACGCAAGGGGAAAGTTTTGAGACTAACTAAATCTGCCGGAACGTCACCAGCAGCATACAGTCCGGCGCGGACATATTTCCAAAGGATGTTTGCACACTCAATGTAAAACAGGTCAGGTACGAAGAATTGATTTTGAGGATTGGCAAGGTGAGCAAACAGTTGATTAACTTTAGGGGTTAGCGGATCGGGAACAAATTGCTTAATGCCTACACTAGCATCTACGACGCATCTAAAAGGGGTTGTCATCTGTCGCGGTCTTCTCGGATTAGGGCTGTGCTATCAGGCCATTCGACATCAGTCCTACGACTCTCACGACGACGACGTATTTCTTCCAAGAGTTTTGGCACATCTCGTCGCCTCTGTTCTTCCCTGCGCTGTATCTCAACTGCTGACAAAGCATTTCGTAATAGAGTGATGACTTGGGCGTTAATTGAGCTATTTTCGGTTATGGCTAGCTCTTGTAGCTCTTGATATAAGTCATCGGGTAAATCTACGTCATGAAGGATAGCCATCTGTCGAACTCCTTGTTGAATTTATTGGACATAGTAGCATGGTGCAACTGGCGTGGATTGGAAGGGAGAGGCGGCGATTGCGCGGAGCGCAGTGGGAAGACAGCCCAATCGCCCGAAATTGCAGTGGCAAAGCCAATCGCCTGCTAAATCAAAAGCACCTAATTATACTTGTGGAGGTAAGTAACGCAGATGAGAACTAGAATTGCTCCTGTTTGATTGAGTACTGTTGTGTTAAGCACAGCTTGAGCCGGATTAAGCCGGATGAAGCTTTGAAATCAGTATCATTTCCATAGCACGGGCAAAACTCGTCTCTGGATTGCCAGGAGAAGCAACTAGTTTTGCTGCTCTTTTAGCACTTGGACGAGCATTGCTCATTGCAACTCCAAGACCCGCCCAAGCAAGCATTAGCACGTCGTTATTACCATCACCAAATGCAATCACTTCTGTTGGCTCAATATTATAGTAGTTAGCTACTGCTGCTAAACCAACAGCCTTGTCCACTCCAAAGGCTGTAAATACTAAATATTCTGGATCTGTCAGTGTGATGTTGAGTACAGCCTGATAAGATGCCTCTGCGGCTTTATGCACTGCTGCAATCTGTTGAGGGTTTCCACACCAAATCACCTTCAAAGGAGCAGATCGCAATTCTTGAGCTTGCTGACTATCCACCGTAACCTGTTCGCCGGAACGCTGCTGGTACAGCGTTGTCAATTCGTTGCTCTCACTTACGTATACACCATCAGTGTAATAGCAGATCAGAGTCAAGCCGTAAGCAAGCCCATCCGCCATAACCTTAGCTGCCAAATCTGTTGGCACTGAATGCTGTTGCAGGACTATGCTTGTTTCTGCGTTTTTTACGAGTGCTCCGTCACTGGAAACAATAAGACCGCGCAAACCAAGTTGTTGGTGAAAGTTTAGTATGTTCTCATAACTCCGCCCGGAAGCAAGTACCACCATCACGCCCAGATTTCGCAGGGATTGTACGGCAGATGCATTCTGCTCACTGATCCGTTTATCGGGACCAAGCAAGGTATCATCAAGGTCAATAGCCGCCAATCGGTAAGGAAATCTAGCAGTAGCCTCCTTCATAGCCTTATCCTCCACGTACAATAGAAAAACTCAAAAAAGCAAAATTATGCACCAACCCGCATCATCAAAATTATAAACGCAACTAAACGCAACTACAAGAACAAAAACGCAAAATTTTTTAGAAAACAATGCTGAGTGCTGAAAGAAAACAGTTCATTCTTGAAACCCTGCACCGGGATGGAAAGGTGCTTTCGTCGGATTTGAGTAGTCAGCTTAAAGTTTCAGAAGACACGATTCGCCGAGACTTGCGTGACTTAGCTGATGCTGGGCTGCTGCTGCGCGTACATGGAGGTGCGCTACCCGCCTCTCCACAAGCTGTTACCTATACAGCGAGACAAAGCCAGGCTCAAAAGGCGAAAGTGGCAATTGGTCGAGCAGCAGCTAGCTTGGTACGATCACAACAGGTGGTGCTGTTGGATGGCGGCACTACAACACAGCAAGTCGTGCAACATCTCCCCTTGGATCTACATGCCACAGTCATTACCCACAGTCCCCCAATTGCTATAGCCTTGGTAGAACACGCCCATATTGAAGTTATCCTGCTTGGTGGGCGGCTCTTAAAAAATTCCTTAGTGAGTGTCGGGGTGTCAACTGTCGAGGCTTTGCGGGGTATCCGTGCCGATTTATGCCTGTTAGGTGTACGCAGCTTACATCCAGAAGTGGGGATTAGTATGCTTAATATAGAGGAAACTTATGTCAAGCGTGCAATGATAGAGAGTTCTGCCGAGGTCGTCGCGCTTGCCTCTGGGGAAAAATTGGGAACTGCATCACCATATATTGTTGGACCGATAAGTCAACTAACGCATATAGTGACTGAAAACACAGTTAGTGATAAAATTATTGCTCCTTACGAGGCTGCTGGGGTAGCTATCATCCGTGCTTAAATTATGTTACTTAGAGCAAGCGCGAGTGATAAATTACCGTAGTTGATGAAGCAGACCAGGTAGAACAACAACGGAGAGGGGGAGATTCGAACTCCCGGAACCTTTCGGTTCATCCGATTTCAAGTCGGACGCAATCGACCACTCTGCCACCTCTCCAGTAAAGCTGTCAGCTCTTAGCTGTCAGCAGTCGGCGTCATAAGCCGACCAAATACATAGTATATATCATCCTCTACGCAGGTTGCACTACTGGACTGGGTTTTTGATAAAGAATTTCTTCAGAAGTGACAGTGAAATCCTTTCCAACCCAAACTAGGGAGACTTGGGAGACGGTACCACCTTCTAGTAGAACAATGGAGAAGTTACGCTGCTTATAGCTGCCATGTTCCACAATCCTGGGTACACTAGCAGCGTTCAAGTAAACTATCCCCTCTGGACTTCTAAAGATGCGCTTTCGCGCCTCTTTCTTTGTGTGTCGCAGGCTGTGGTGCATATGACCAAATGTGACGAGGGGAATCGTTTTACCAGCCGTGATGGTCTGAGATATTGCCTCTCCTAAATCCGCGTCGCCAAAGTCGCCGCCTATGGGATGCCAATCTTTGCCGCAGGGGTCTTCTGGGCGATCGCCCAACCCAGTCGGACCGTTGTGACCCAAAAAGATTATCGTCTGGTAAGCCGCACTCTTAGCTGCTGCAACGATGCGGGCTGTGGACTCTTCAAAACTGGTCACTCCATACCACTGTTGGTAGAAATCAGTATATTTCCACTCTGGTCCACCCCAGCTAAAGGGACGACCTCCAACAACCGTTAAATTTAGAGCCGGAAAATCTAGCTTACCGTAACCGACTTGGGTTTCACCCAATAAATCCAGTTGCTGCTGTACCCAGTCTTCCTTGGTGCGGTCGTAAGGACACTTCTTCCGTCCCCAGTCTGTAGCAGTGTACCAGGCATCGTGGTTTCCCATCACGGCTGCTTTGGGAATGTCGAGGGATGCGATCGCTCTTACGACTTGCACCGACTCATTGCCAAAATCCCCAACAAACAGCACTAAGTCAACACCCAGATGCTTGAGTGCAATGCCATCTTCTTCTTCCCATTGGTCGTGAACATCTCCTACTACAGCAATTTTCAAAGTTTTTGAGTTTGTTTTCTGACTGGTCATGCCACTTTCCTTGCCATCTGTTTCCAGCATATGAAAATTACGGGATTTTGACACAATTCCGGGGGAGGAGCATCACCCGTCAAACATTTTTGGTAAAAACTACTATAATTGAATCCACTAGATAAAACTTGTAACATTCAGCAACGTCTAACTGTGTTTACGACTGCACTTGCTCAACGTGGAAAAACGGAACAGGGTGATCTACCACTAGATTTATTTACAGCGATTGAGACTCTTAAAAAAGAACTCAATGCTGTTATCCTGGCACATTACTATCAAGAACCGGATATTCAAGATATTGCAGACTTTATTGGGGATTCGCTACAGCTTGCCAAAGCAGCAGCGCATACAAATGCAGATGTGATTGTCTTTGCTGGTGTCCATTTCATGGCAGAAACAGCAAAGATTCTCAATCCTGACAAGATGGTTCTTTTACCGGATTTAAATGCTGGTTGTTCTTTAGCCGATAGTTGTCCACCAGAGGCGTTTGCTGCTTTTAAAGCGGCGCATCCAGAGCATTTGGTAGTTTCTTACATCAACTGCTCTGCTGACATTAAGGCAATGAGCGATATTATTTGCACCAGTTCCAACGCTGTCAAAATTGTCAAGCAGATTCCCAAAGACCAACCGATTATTTTTGCCCCAGATAGAAATTTGGGGCGGTATGTGATGGAAAAAACTGGGCGAGATTTAGTGCTGTGGGAAGGAAGTTGTGTTGTCCATGAAACTTTTTCTGAAAAGAAAATTGTACAGTTAAAAATTGCACACCCACAAGCAGAGGCGATCGCCCACCCAGAATGTGAAACTAGTGTCTTGCGCCACGCGAGTTTTATCGGCTCGACTGCGGCTTTACTCAAATATTGTGAACAGAGTTCTTCTCAAGAATTTATCGTTGCTACGGAACCTGGTATCATTCACCAAATGCAAAAACGAGCGCCGCACAAGCGCTTTATACCTGCACCACCGCTAAATAACTGCGCTTGCAACGAGTGTCCTTTTATGCGGTTAAATACCCTGGAAAAGCTCTACTGGGCAATGAAAAATCGCGCTCCAGAAATCACCTTGCAAGAGTTTATCCGCGAGGCTGCATTGCGACCAATTCAAAGAATGCTAGAAATGAGTGCTTGATATTAAGCTACTGACCATTTTGACCATTTTGAATACGTGTGCCTCCTGGGTGGGAGTTGCGCAAACCGCGTAGCGTGCCGTAGGCATATTTTAAATTGCTTAGGAGGACCTTTTCTTTGATTCTTCTTCAGCAGCTTGACTATATTTTTTGTATAGTTTAGTGCGGATCTGAGCTTCCTGATAGCGGCTGTGGTTTGGTGGCACGGCACTCATTAATTCTGATGCCCGTTGCCACCTAGCAGCAAGATCCAACCACTGAGCTGAACTTGTAGCTGTTTTACCAGTTGCAGAAGCTGTGTTGGCAATTCGTACTGCTGCTGCAAAGGGATCTACAGAAAAAGTAGAACCATTTGGACTAGCAGTAGGCGGCGGTGCTGCAGGTTGTTTTTGGTTGGTAGTTACTGGGGCTAGAGAGTTTAATATTTCTGGTTGGATTGGGTTTTTCAGCTTATCTCCTAGCAAAGCATATGCAGCTACACCAAGCGACAGAAAAAACATGCAAAAGCTAGCGGCTCCTAGCATCCGTCCAACAGGAGAATTTTTGATTTTATTGTTATAAGTAACTACTGAAAGACGAGAAGATTGAGGCTTGAGTAAATTTCTTTTTCCTTGTTCAGTTGTACGCTCTTTAAATTCTTTTATTCTTTGCCTAAAAATATTAGGTTTGACTAATGTAATTTCCTGTGACCACAGCAATTGATTTTCGGGGTTGCGATTAATTTCCTCTAGCCACAGCAACTGCTGTTCCCGAACAATACGACTGTTGATATTGACTCGACAAATATTGCGTGGTGCAATTGACTCGAGAATCTGCTGGATGTGCTTTACCAAAGTTGATTGTTCAAGTTGAGCCACCGTACGAGCCTCACAAAGAAGTTGTAAGACACCATCGTCAAAAATAGCTCTGGTTCTGATACCAGACGAGGCTAGTTTTTCGTTCAACAGTTGAATAATCGCAGCAACGCTACCTTGATGAGCTTGCCAAGCGATATCATTTATCCGCTCTACCATTTGTGAATTAGGGATAGCAGTTTAACCCTGAATTATTAACAGACAAATTTATTTAGGAAATTTAGACTTTGCCTTGTTTTAGATTTTATGAGTAAAAATATGATCTGCCAAATTTGACAAAAATCTCCTTTGTGCATCGGTTGCGTTGCTTTTGTCAAAAGTAACGCGGTTCGTGCGCTTGGGCATGGTGTGCATCAAACTCCTCAAGGGTTAATTTGACACCTCAACTCTAACAAAATATTTCAGCAATATTGCTTATTCACATATCGAGCAATGTCTTCATGTGTCACCAATCGCTTTGGAGACAGGGTGTAGAGCGTCAACTATAGCGCTTCTCGTTTGAATGAAGTACAAATTTATCTGTGTTCCATGAGCGTCCATCTGTGGTTCTTATTTCTTAATGTATTGCACTCAAACCCCCGAACCGCTATATAGGGTATATAGACAGCCTCAAAAACTAGGACATAAAAATAAAGCCTCTTTCTGTGTTAGAGAAAGAGGCTTTATTTTAAAAATAGTCCTGGCACCGAGCTATTGTCACAGGCAGCTACCCGCCAACTATCGTCGCCACAG
>NZ_CAWUDP010000053.1:0-74164 GCF_963920835.1 Scytonema sp. PCC 10023 | reverse complement strand
GTATTCCAAACCGACATCTAAGCCAATCTCCCCATCCGCGATTCTCGGCTCAGGAATTATATCCACTTTTACGCAGAATTGAACATAGTAGCCATCAGCCCTACGCACAATCCGAACTCGTTTAATTAACTCAATTGGATATGTATGGATATCCCACTTACCCAAAAGCCGCAAGGTACCAATACCTTTTTTGTCTAAGAAGGTAATCCGACGCTTGGTTGGGTGCAGCTTCCATCCTGAGGTTTTGTACTCAACACAACGAGCATCCTTTTTAAAACGTGGATAGCCCTTTTTACCCGGCTTATTCTTTTTACAATTGTCGAAAAACCGTGAAATAGCTCGCTCTACATTCTCAACGGATGCTTGAGTTGCATGGCTGTTTAGGTTTTTGACAAATTCAAATTCTGCGCGCAATCGAGTGTTGTATTGGTACAGTTCTTTTTTGCCTACACCACGGTTGTCCATCCAGTATCTCAGCACCTTGTTTCGCACAAACTGACTTGTACGAATAGCTTCATTTATTGCTGTTGCTTGCGACTTCTTGACTACCGCTTTGTACTCCAATACCAACACTCTTGAACCACCTCCTCTTATTTGTTAACTTATGGTTAGTATATCCACACTTACTGAAAATGGCAACAGGTAAAGGAAAAAAAAGAATAAAAAATCAACCGGTGTTTTACAATGAGTTAAAAACTAGGCATAATATCATAATCACTCCGAGTTCTTGGATGAAATTGCAGATATATGCCAAAAAACAGGGAGTGAGTGTTAGTGAACTTATCGAGCAGTGGGCGCAAAAATTAGACGGGGATTAAAATCCCCTACGGGCTTATCCCCATAAATGAATTTAGGGGCTTGCGCCCTTCGATTGTCGGTCAAGTCAATGGCTTGTCATACCGCAGTTTTTGCAACACAACCCATGATACTCATCGGGAGAGAGTTCAATGATTGCCCTAGCCGGAGTTGCCTTCCATTGCAAAATCTATGAGAGTTCAACATCTTTGGTGTACCGGGGTATCAGGGTGCAAGACGATCAAGCGATCGTCGTAAAAATGCTTAAGCAAGATTATCCCTCTGGTCAGGAGTTGACCCGCTACAGACAGGAATATGAAATTACCCGTTCCCTCAACCTCCAAGGAGTTGTCAAGGCATACAGCCAGCAGGAGTATCAACGCACTCTGGTTATTCTGTTAGAAGACTTTGGCGGAGAATCCCTAGAGCAATGGATGCACAAGCGCCCAGACTTCTGCCCGATGCCCTTATCCACGTTTCTGCGTCTTGCAATCGACCTGACAGACATTCTGGGCAGAATCCATGCAGCCAATGTCATTCATAAGGATATCAACCCTGGAAACATCGTCCTCAATCCGGATACTGGCGTTGTCAAAATTATTGACTTCGGGATTGCCACACGCTTTAACCGCACCAATCCGACGTTCAAAAGCCCTCATGTTTTAGAAGGGACACTCGCCTACGTGTCTCCAGAGCAAACAGGGCGGATGAACCGTTTGCTCGATTATCGCACCGATTTTTACTCGCTCGGTGTAACGTTCTACGAACTTCTAACCGGACAGTTGCCGTTTCCAACAACGGATATACTTGAGCTAGTCCATTGTCATATTGCCAAAGAGCCTGTACCGCCTCATGAGGTGAATCCAACCATTCCCAAACCAGTTTCAGATATCATTCTAAAACTGATGGCGAAAAATGCGGAGGATCGCTATCAGAGTGCTTGGGGAATCAAAGCAGATTTAGAAATCTGTGCTCAGCAATTAGAGGAATTCGGTCAAATTGATAGCATTCAACTCGGTCTTCAAGACGTTTGGGATCAGTTTCAAATTCCCCAAAAATTGTATGGACGAGACAAAGAAGTTGCGATATTAATGGCAGCGTTCGCTCGCGTCGCTTCTTTACAAAACCATGCAGAAACGACTGCACAGAGGGAACAAACGAGCAAGCCAACATTCAAAGTCGAAATGATGTTGGTATCTGGCTTTGCTGGAATTGGGAAATCAGCGTTAGTGCAGGAACTCTACAAACCAATCACGGCAAAGCGCGGCTATTTTATCTCTGGTAAATTTGATCAATTAGGGCGCAATATTCCCTACAGCGCGATCGCCCATGCCCTGCAAAAATTGGTGCAGCAACTGCTAGGTGAACCCGACGAACAGGTGCAGCAGTGGCGATCGCGTCTGCTCACGGCGTTGGGAAGCAACGGACAGATCATCATTGATGTCATCCCTGAAGTTGAACTGATTATTGGCAAGCAACCACCCGTACCGGAAGTTGGAGCAACTGAAGCTCAAAATCGCTTCAATCTAATCTTTGGGAAGTTTGTACGGGTGTTTTGCTCAAAGGAACATCCGCTTGTAATCTTCTTAGATGATTTGCAGTGGATAGACTCAGCAACGCTTAAGTTAATCGAGCTGATGCTGCTCGATGAGCAAACCCAATCCTTATTTTTGATTGGAGCGTATCGAGATAATGAAGTCAATCCAACACATCCATTGGTATTAACGCTCTCGAAACTGCGAAAACAAGGAGCTGTGATTCAAGAAATTGTTCTAGCACCTTTAACGCTCTTGCCGTTGAGTCAGTTGATTGCCGAAACGCTGCATCGGGATGCAGACACCGTTCGTTCCTTAGCTGAGTTAGTGTTGCGTAAAACTGAGGGCAATCCCTTCTTCGTCGCTGAATTTTTGAGAATGCTGCATAGCGAAAATCTGCTGACGTTTGATTCTCAACACTATCGCTGGAAGTGGAACATTGCTCAGATTGAAGCCCAAGATATCACTGATAATGTTGTGGAGTTGATGCTCCTCAAGTTGAAGAAACTACCAGAGAACACACAGCAAATTCTCCGCTATGCTGCTTGTGTCGGGGCTGAATTTGATTTAGATACGTTAGCGATTGTTTGTGAGCAACCTCCTAAAGCAGTTTCTCTAGATTTATTGGCAGCCATCCAAGCTGGATTAATTCAACCCCTATCTGAATTAGACGAGGACTTGTTAGTTCAAGAGTATAAGTTCTTGCATGACCGAATGCAGCAAGCGGCATACGCCTTAATCGATGAGTCCCAGAAACAAGTTGTTCATTTACAAATTGGTCGCAATCTACTAGAAAAGACCTCACCAGAGCGAATATCAGAACGGCTATTTGAAATAGTTGATCATCTTAATCATGGAATTGAGCTGGAGAGCGAGCAATCAGAACGAAATGAAATCGCTTTCTTAAATTTAATCGCAGGTCAGAAAGCAAAAGCAGCGATCGCCTATACTGTGGCGAAAAAATATTTAGCGACAGCAAGAGTTTGGCTGGCAGCTTCTAGCTGGCAAACAAACTATGAACTGACATTAGATTTATATTTAGAAACAACAGAAGTTTGCTACTTATGTGGCTATTTTGAACGGGTAGAATCCTGGGCAGCGATCGTTCTACAATTCGCCAAAACGGTTCTCGACATCGTAAAAGTTTACGAAGTCAAAATTCAAACCTATATGGCGCAGAGCCAGCTATTGAAAGCGATAAATACTGGATTGCAAGTTTTGCAGCAACTGGGGATCAGTTTTCCCGAAACGCCGAGTCAGTCAGATATTTACCTTGAACTAGACGCAATCACATCCCGCTTGAGTGAGAAAGCGATCTCTGACTTGATCCATTTGCCCCAAATGACCGAGCCGGATAAGTTAGCGGCGATGCGAATCCTATCGGGCATAACAGTTGCTGCCTATATTGCGGCTCCCGCTCTGATTCCTCTACTTGCATCTAAACAGGTCAATTTGTCAATCCAATATGGTAATGCTTTTGTATCTCCCTTTGCCTATGCCAGCTTTGGGGTAATTCTTTGTGGGATGGTCGGAAACATAGAGTCTGGCTACGAGTTTGGACAGCTTGCTTTAAGGCTGTTGTCACAGCAAAATACCCATTCACTCAAAGCGCGGACATTGCACCTTGTAAATTACTTCATCATTCACCGGAAAAAACATACTAGAGAATCACTGGAGCCATTATTAGAAGGCTATCAAAGTGGACTAGAAACTGGGGACTTAGAGTTTGCCTCCTATTGCGCTTACGATTACTGCTTCCAATCCTTTGCCATCGGTAAGGAACTCGTGGAGGTCAAACGCGAGATGAGAGCATACAGTGAAGTATTCCGTCAAATCAAACAGGAAGTAGCGCTCAATTGGACTCAAATATTTCAGCAGTCTGTCTCAAATTTGATGGGATGCTCGGTCAATCCAACCCGTCTAGTTGGTGAATTTTACAATGAAGTGAATGGATTGCCACAACACGAAGCAGCAAATGATGAAACCGCAATATTTTTGGTACCTTTCAACAAACTTTTCCTATGTTATCTATTTTCTGAGTACGCTCAGGCAGTTAAAAACTCGGCTTCTGCAAAAAGTTATTTAATCCAAAGAAGAACGACTCCGCTTGAACCTTTGTACTACCTGTATGATTCTCTGGCAAAACTTGCCACATACCCCGGAAGCAGCGCCCAAGTGCAGGAAGAAATCCTCAAAAACGTTGCCCTTAACCAAGAGAAAATGAAGCAATGGGCACATTATGCGCCCATGAATCATTTGCATAAATATCATTTAGTGCAAGCAGAAACTGCACGAGTTTTGGGTCAGTTGTTTGAAGCAGAAGATCTCTACGAACAAGCTATCCAGGGAGCTAGGGAAAATGGATATCTTCAAGAAGAGGCGTTAGCATACGAATTGGCTGCTAAACATTACCTGGCGCGAGGTAGGGAGAAAATCGCCCAAACTTACATGAAGGAAGCACATTACTGCTACGAACGCTGGGGAGCAACTGCGAAAGTAAGAGATTTAGAAACTCGCTATCCACAGCTATTTCCTCAGTCGGTTCACGCGTCAACCCACACCACTTCTGGAACCACCTCTAGTCGCTCAGACATCGCTTTCGATTTAGCAGCGGTGATGAAAGCATCACAAGCAATTTCTCGTGAAATTGAACTGGAGGCGTTACTCACTTCCTTGATGAAAATCCTAATCGAGAATGCTGGAGCACAAACAGGATTTTTGATTTTGGAAAACGCAGGAAAATGGGTGATTGAAGCGTCTGGTGAACTCAATGATGGTGAAGCAGTTGCGGTGAGCCACCCCGTTGCGGGGGTTCCCCCCGTTGTAGGGAGTGGCGAACCCGTAAGGGTGGACGGGTTCCCCGGCATAAGCAAACTGCTGAACCCGGAGGGTGAGAAGCTCTGTGCTACGCGAGTACTGCAATCGATTCCGATGGCAAATCGCTTACCCGAATCAATTATTCAGTATGTCATCCGGACTCATGAATGTGTCATCTTAAATGATGCGACTCGTGAAGGTAATTTTACCAATGAGCCATACATTCAACACAACCAAACGAAATCAATCTTCTGTTTGCCGCTGCTGAATCAAGGTAAGCTTATCAGCATATTATATTTAGAAAATCAACTAGCAACTGGAGTATTTACACCAGAGCGAGCGCAAGTTTTGCATCTGTTATCGACCCAAGCAGCCATTGCGATCGAAAATGCCAAACTCTACTCAAAGCTACGCGAAGGCGAAAGTAGGATGAGGCAATTTCTAGAAGCGGTTCCGGTGGCAATTGGCGTAGTGGATGCGGCGGGTTGCCCTTACTACGCCAACCAACGGAGAATTGAACTAGTGGGTAAAGGGATTGATCCTTCGGTGAGACCGGAGCAATTCGCAGAAGTTTATCAATTTTATCTGGCGGGAACAGACCAAAAGTATCCAACTGAGAAACTGCCAATGGTTCGGGCGTTGCGCGGCGAACGCATCACGGTTGACGATATGGAAATTCGCCAAAACAACACGATAATTCCAGTTGAGGCGTGGGGAACTCCAGTATTTGACGAACAGGGCAATGTGGCGTATGCGATCGTAGCCTTTCAAGACATCACAGAGCGGAAACGAACAGAGCAACTGCTAGCCGATTACAACCGTACTTTAGAGCAACAGGTAGCGGAACGAACGGCAGCTTTACAGCAAAGCGAAGCAGAACTGCGCGATGTCTACGACGAGCTTCGCTTACGAGAACAGGAATTACGGCTGATCACCGACGCTCTACCCGTTTGTATCAGTTATGTGGATGCTGATCAACGCCATCGATTTGTCAACCATACCTATGAGGTTTGGCTTAGCTGTAGTCGAGATGAGATTTTGGGCAAGTCTGTTTGTGAACTCCTCGGGGATACGGTTTATGAAATTGTTGAACCGTATATCAATCAAGCGTTAGCAGGACAAACTACAACCTATGAAGCAGAAATACCCTTACCAGCAGGCAAAAAGTATATCAGTGCAACCTTAATCCCCGATTTCGATGTCAATGCTCAAGTAATAGGATTTTATGCTCTAATCACAGACATTACCGAACAGCGAAACGCTGCACTGCGTGAACGCAAACGTGCTGAAGAAGCCTCAATTTTAAAGGAACGCAACCGCATGGCACGCGAAATTCACGATACACTGGCTCAAGCGTTTACAGGCATTCTTGTTCAGGTAGGAGCCGCAACCCAGGTGCTAGCGGATGATTTAGAAGCAACACAGGCACATCTGGAAATGATCGATGAATTGGCACGAACTGGGCTTACCGAAGCCCGTCGTTCAGTGACAGCACTCCGTCCCCAGCTATTGGAAGATGGCAGCTTGCACAGCGCCCTTTACCGTCTGGTCACTCAGATGAGAGCCGCTACCGATACCGCTCTTATCTACGAAATCAAAGGCACAGCCTATCCCTTGCCAGCCGAGGTTGAGAATAACTTACTACGGATTGGACAGGAAGCATTAACCAATGCGATAAAATACGCTGATGCTGGCGAAATTCGTGTTGAGTTGGTGTATGACAATGCACAATGTATCTTGCGCGTTAAAGACGATGGACGGGGTTTTGGCGTTGGTACCATCCCAACAGTTGGCGGATTTGGATTGCTGGGAATGAGTGAGCGGGCAGAAAATATTGGAGCACAACTGATGATTAGGAGCCAACCTGGGCAAGGAACAGAAATTGTTGTCATTATCAATCGAGAGTAAGAATCTTAAAAATGCACTCCTTACAAATGTAAAGTGAGGAACATTTGAAGAAGAACTCAGTCGTCAGAACGCAGAACACAGAATGCAATTAGTGGGGGCTTGAACCTCCGCAGCAGTTACGAGAACTCTACAATTTATAGTTAAATCTTGCTTATTCATTCTGACTACTCAGTTCTGAGTTCTGAGTACTTTTTTGGTCAACTTCTAATTTTGTACTTTCAATTTATTAATAATTATGAGCCAATCAACGAATATTCGTGTTCTGATTGTTGACGATCATTCCATTGTTAGACAAGGATTGGCAACCATCATTAACCGCGATCCAGAAATGACGGTGATTGCTCAAGCAGAAGATGGACAACAGGCGATAGATTGCTTTCGTGAATACCAACCAGATGTAACGCTCATGGATTTACGAATGCCCCAGATGGGAGGAGTTGAAGCCATTACTGCGATTTGTGCTGAATTTAAACCTGCCCGGATTATGGTGCTAACAACCTACGATGGTGATGAAGATATCTATCGCGGATTGCAGGCAGGTGCTAAAGGATATTTGCTCAAGGATGCTAAACCAAACGAACTTCTAAGTGCGATTCGCATGATTCATCACGGTCAGCAGTATATTCCACCATCCGTCGGGGCAAAACTGGTACAGCGGATGAGCAATCCAGAACTGAGTGAACGAGAGCTAGAGGTGCTGCGTTTAATGGCGCAAGGAATGAGTAATTTAGAAATTGGCACCGCTTTGACTATCGGTGAAAGCACCGTCAAATCTCACGTTAATCGAATTTTAAGTAAATTAGGAGTCAACGATCGCACTCAAGCCGTGATTGTTGCCGTTAAACGAGGGATTGTCACTTTGTAAGCAAGTCTTATTAACAGGTTGAGCGTCCACTGTTGAATGCACATAAGGCGCGAACAAAGACCGTTCTTCTGGACGAAACCGTCTTGGGCGCGTCGTTTGTCTATCCACAAACAATGCTTTTTGCCATCCTTCTGCTGCCAGCGTTCCCTGTTCGTTATAGAAGCGGAACTGCATGATAGCAGAGGCGTTTTTCAGTTCAGAAATCCACATTTCCACCCGCACGCGATCGCCCAAATAGAGCGGTGATTTATAGGTGATGTTGGTTTGAGCCAGAATCGGAACAATCCCTTGCTGAAAAATTTTGTGCGCTGGCATTCCAATGGCTTCTAGCAGTTTTGACCGTCCAATATCCATCCATTGAACATAGACAGCGTTGTTTACATGTCCAAGGAAATCAATGTGGAAATTATACAACTCTAATTCAAAAGAAATCTTTTGCATATTGAGACCTCAAAGTAATTAACTGGTGACAAGCGATACATTTTTAAGAATTGATTTCACTTCATCAACCGGATGACAACCTTACTTTTCACTCTTATCTGGAAAACCTCGCTTCCATTCCTCTCTCCTGCTTTTTGAGAGGCTTTAAATTCTCCCCCTTCCCTAAAAGGGAAGGGGGCTGGGGGGTTAGGTTCCGCGTTGGTTTTTCCACATGACGTGAAAAGTCAGGATGACAACAGATTGAAAGGGTTGGGTGATCGCCATCCACCCCTCTTTCTACTTTCTTTGAGTAAAGCAAACTAACGATCTTGCAACGGGCATTGCTATCAATGTTTGCATGAATTCAATATATGCAATTGTCTCTAACTTGTCGTCCACGTTGAGTTGAAACTTTTGCACAATAGAGTGATTGATTTATCAGCCCATCTTAAAATGGAAAGTTGACTCCAACTAAAGTTGGAATCTAAATTCAAACCTTAGTAGGACTTGCCTACAAATTGACAATTCCGCGTCTAACTACAACAATCAGTTTATACCTCTGTTTTAGTTGCGATTTTTGGGCTCACCTGTTCCAACACTTGCTCCCGTACAGTCGTTTCGATACCTTCAAAGGTTTCGATTTTTTCTGGTGGGGTGTTTTTATAAAGGATTTTGGCTATCTCTTTGATATGGGTTTCTATCAGTTTTTTATCTTCAGGTGTCATCGTTACAACCATGCTCCCTTACTACAAGCATTTTTGCAGTTGTAGGGTCTGAAGTCTATTCCTCCTATTATTCGCGATTAATACTCGCGAATAATTTTCCGCCTCTCCCATCATTTTGCATACATTGGGATGCTCCCCTTTTTGTGCTTACTTATTTATGTCGCACTTGGGGCTTGGGTTGGTATTAACATGCCGTTAAAAATTGCCTGTCCCGACACTAAAAGCATTTGCTTTCTACTGCGACTTGATAAGTCAAAGGTGGTATTACCTAATAAGCGGAAGGCGAACGCACCCTTTGCAACTGTAGCAATTAGTGATGTTAAGGAAACACCGTTAGCAGCAACAATTGCCCCTGCTGTTGCCTTAAGGGTCGAGGTCAATAGCGAGGACTTTACTCTGCTCGCCAACAGTCCGCCTAGACAGATCGATAGTCAATGTGAAGGTAAGTCATCTCATACCCATCAAGATCCCACACCCGAAGGTTGGTATATTCCGTCACCAATGAAAGAGTAGTTATGATAACTCCTTGGTAAGTAAGTAGGCGAGAAAAAATTAAAATATGTAAAGAAAAGTAAAGCTTGTAAACTAGCTCGTAGTAAGCGCTTTAGCGCTAAAGCGCTTACTACATACCTTTAATTATTTACACCGACCTACTTACATAACCACTAAACTTATTTGGCGATCGCTTAAGGGGCAGTAACTTCCGCCAATTGCAACAAATAAATATTTGAGTGGAATCCGGAATCCTGGAATCTAGTTTTGTAGCTTACTGTGTCACTAAAAAACAGTGACGCATCAAAACTTATCGATGATTTAATTTATTAACTTTTAAAATCACTATAACTAACCAAGCCACACTGTTTTTCAGCAGTGTGGTCTTATAATATGCATTTTTTATTCAATCCACAAGTACTGCGGTACAGACACCATCCTTTATTATTAAGTGCATAAGCAATGAGTGCTTGCACTTATACAAAAGAGTCTGTGTCAATGCGAGGTCATAACTCTTGAACACCTTAAGTTTCTCATGAGTGATAATCCCAGTCCAAACCGAAAAATCCTGCTGATGTCAGCAAATCCCTCTGGAACAAGCCCATTGCGTCTGGATGAGGAGATGCGCGAAATAAAGGAAGGGTTAAGACGGGCAAAGAAACGCGATCGCTTTTCAATAGATCGGGCAGAAGCAGTACGCTACAGAGATATACACAGAGCTATTCTGGAATACGAACCGCACATCATTCACTTTTCTGGGCATGGTTCTGGAGAAGATGGTTTGGTATTTGAAGATGAAGCGGGTCAAATCAAGCTCGTTGATGCAGAAGCTTTGGCAGGATTGTTTCAACTGTTCGCTGACAAAGTTGAGTGTGTTGTCCTTAATGCTTGTTATTCAGAGTACCAGGCAAGAGCGATCGCACAACACATTCATTATGTCATAGGCATTCGTCAGGCAATCCAAGATAGAGCAGCCATTGAATTTGCTGTCGGTTTTTATGATGCACTCGGAGCAGATAAGAGTTATGAATTTGCTTATAAACTAGGTTGTAGTCTTATTCAGGTAGCAGGGATACCACAACATCTCATCCCTCAACTTATGACTCAGAATAATTTACAATTTCAACGTTCAAAAGAAACACTACCTGGTAATTCTACACCAGAACCAGATAAAATCATATATATTGAACGATCGCCCATTGAAGAGAAAAGCTTTGGTGCGATTGTACAACCAGGGGCGCTGATTCGCCTGAAAGCACCGCAGAGGATGGGAAAAACTTTACTATTGGAGAAAGCACTCAACTATGCGAGAGAGCAGGGTTATCAAACAGCTAAATTAGATTTGAAACTTGCTGATACTGATACCTTAACTAGCTTAAAAAGTTTCTTGCAGTGGTTATGCGTTGATGTTTCTGATAGTTTAGAACTTCAACTTAAGGTGAACGAATACTGGCAAGATATCTACGGGCTGAATAAAAACTGTACTCGTTACTTTCAAAAGTATTTACTCTCAGATATCAAAACTCCTCTGGTCTTTGCTATAGATAATTTTGAACGGTTATTTGAATATCCTGATATTTTCTCCCCATTTTGCTTGCTTCTGCGGAGTTGGTATGAAACAGCGAAACAAGGGGACAGAGTTGGTAATATTTGGAAGAAATTGCGGTTAGTGGTGGTTCATTCCACCGAAGTTTATCCTTCCTTGGATACCAATCATTCACCGTTTAATGTTGGATTAGCGATAGAGTTACCCGAATTTAACCTTTCTCAGGTCATAACTCTTGCCAACCAGTATGAATTAGATGGACAGTTGGGAGAAGATGGATTGATTCAGTTGATGCAGTTGGTAGGAGGACATCCATATCTCATACAGCAGGCTTTAGCCAATCTCAAGAGTCAGCAAATCACTTTAGAACAACTTTTAAGCCTTGCGCCGACGGAACAAGGGATTTTTAGCGACCATCTGCGACAGCAACTATGGAATTTACAACACAATCCTCAGTTAGAATCAGCTTATAAAAAAGTGGTGATGGCAGATGAACCTATGAGACTTGATGCGGAAGTTGGGTTTAAACTGCACAGCTTGGGGTTAGTGAAACTCTCTGGTAATGATTGCGTTCCCAGTTGCGATTTATATCGTCAGTACTTTTCAATCCGTTTGGGGTAAGCTATGGTTGACCAGTATATTTTCTCTGGAAGTTTACCCGAAGAAGCCACCACTTATGTGACGCGAGAAGCTGATGGCGAATTGTATGAAGGACTCAAGGCGGGTAAATTTTGTTATGTGCTGAACTCCAGACAAAGTGGAAAGTCCAGCTTGCGTGTGCGAACCATGCGCCGATTACGAGAGTCTGGCGTAGAATGTGCAGCTATTGACCTTTCTGCTGGAGGGATTCAGAATGTCCCACCAGAACAATGGTATGCAGATTTGATTGATACGCTCGTTGAGAGTTTTGGATTGGATGTAGAATTTGGGGATTGGTGGTCACAAAATCAGTTAAATTCGCTTGTCACGCGATTTCGGAAGTTTCTTGAAGAGATACTGCTTGCTGAGATTAAAGAGAATATTGTCATTTTTATTGATGAGATTGATAGTGTTCTCAGCCTCAATTTCCCCACAGACGACTTTTTTGCATTTATCCGTGCCTGTTACAATCAGCGTGTTGATAATCCTGAATATAATCGCCTCACCTTTTGTTTGTTGGGAGTCGCATCACCAAGCAATTTGATAGAAGATAAGAAGCGCACCCCGTTTAATATTGGGAAAGCTATTTCTCTCAAGGGATTTCAACTGCACGAAGTCGAACCGTTAGAGAAGGGGTTGCACGGAAGGTATTCTGATTCTCAAGCAGTGATGAAAGAAATCTTACACTGGACGGGAGGACAACCGTTTCTGACACAAAAGCTGTGTCAGTTTATAGTGGAAGAGTCAGAAAGAGATAATCCCCGTACTGTTGAACAGGTAGTGCGATCGCGCATTATTGAAAATTGGGAATCCCAAGATGAACCAGAACATCTGCGAACGATTCGAGATAGGATTCTCAGGGATGAACAACGCGCATCTTATTTGTTGGAATTGTATCAGCAAATCCGGCAGACGGAGGAGCAATCTGAGATTACAGCAGATGATACTTTAGAGCAAAGCGAACTACAGCTTTCAGGATTAGTCGTTAGCCAACAAAATAAGTTAAGAGTTTACAACCCAATTTATAAGGAGATTTTCGAGCAGAATTGGATTGAAACTCAATTAAGAAATTTACGCCCATATTCAGAGAATTTTAAGTTTTGGGTAGCTTCTGGGGGTAGCGATGACTCCCGATTGTTGCGCGGAAAAGCATTACAGGATGCTTTGTCATGGGCGAAAGATAAAAGTCTAAATTATCAAGATAGAGAGTTTTTAGCCGCTAGTCAAGCAAAGGAAAAAGAAGAGGCGAGCGCTGCAAAAGAACAAGAAGCTGCATTAAAAAGAGAGAGAGAGGATAAGGAAGCAGCACAGGCAAGAAATCAACTACTCAGTGAAGCTAATAAGAAAGTTAAAATAAGAATTAGTTGTGCATTTGTTGTTTTAGTTGTAGCAGTTCTGGGAGCAACAACTATAGGGTTATCTTCTAGAAAACAACTTAATGAAACGAAAGAAGAAGTTGAAGCTGTTCAGGAATTAAATAAACTAGCTGGTGAATTACAAAAAAATACCAACTCTCGCTCTCTTGGAATTACCTTTGATTCAAACGAGGCTTTAAGGCTATCTGCCTTATCTTTTAACATTAATAATCACCAACTCAAACAAGCATTAGTATTTGCTGCTAGTTCACAAGCATATCAACAGCTAAAAAAATTAAAAGAGGCAGAACGAGAAATTAAACAAAGCCAGAAAATTTTATATGAAGCTGGTAAGAAAAATTTAGATTCCAGTCAGGGCTTACAAGTTCAAGTATTATTTCAGCAATATCAAGGAAGTCTACTAGCTCAATATCAAGAAATTCAAAAAGCTACTGAAGCTTATAATAAAGCATTTAAGATTTTAAAAAATAATTCACAGGAAACTGATTTTACTAAAGGTAATCAGTTGCTTACAGGTGAAAATATTGAAGCTGTTCATCGACGTCTAATAGAGCTACTCTCCAAAAATCATACAAAATCAGAATTGAGGAAAGACGTTGAAGCATCTCTCACTAAACATTTATATGCTCAACTTAAATATTATCTGAAGGATAAAAATTGGAAGGCTGCTGAGCCGCTAACATCTCAACTCATGCTTAATGTTGCTAAAAGAGAAGAACAACAATATTTAGATGATGACGACATTAATAATTTTTCTTGTCCAGACCTAAAAGAAATAAACAAACTTTGGGTAGAATCAGACAAACGTTTTGGCTTTAGTGTGCAAAAGGAAATATGGATTAAGACTGGGAATAGACTTAGTATAAAACCACTAGACTGGACTATGAAAGATTATGACAATTATCTTCGGTTTGCCAAGACAGTTGGATGGTATGATGACAAGAAAGTAAACGAAGCGGGAGGCTCAAAAGGAGACTTTTTGAGCTACGACGACTTGATAGAGCGTATAAAAGATAACCCTTCCTGGGGTAGGGGTAGCCTACCTATGGTGTTTTTAGTTTATTGGGAAGGGGGAAGGGTAGTTTTATTGGAAGGTTGGGGGAGCAGGTTGTATTGGAAGATTGGTTCAGGGGGGAGATGGGGGGGAGGGGGAGCAGAGCAAGGACCCTTCTTCTCTCGCGTTGCGACTTGTAAAGTGTAACATTTAAGGCTTTCGCAAGTTTGTAAATATTTATAAAAGTCTCCTTTCCCACGCAATAATCAGCATTTTATAAATCCGATACCTGGCACCGGGGGAATATAGCAGTTTGCGTTGATAAATTTTTCTGCTACCTCATGCACCTCCCTACTCTCCGTCACCCTCTGCTTGTCCCAAGGTAGGCTCATTTGTCCCGGTGAAGATTTCTTCGACTTACCACCCTTCACTACCGATGGCAAAAAGCGACTACCCCAGTAATTTCGCTTCTCTGGTTTCGCCTGTGGTCGATATTTCTGACAAAACCTGCGATACTTCGCCGCGCATTCCTCCAAAGTTCGTCCTAATTGTAAAAACGCCGGATGCCACTCCCTATCGGGAAGTCAAAAGTCAAAAGTCAAAAGTCAAAAGTCAAAAAATATGTATTCGCGTCGTACAAGAAATACAAACTACTTCCTTATTATAAACGAACGCGATGCTGCCAAAGGGAGCCGCGCAACGCGCGATGGCACAAAGTGCCCGTTTTGCGATCGCACTTATGATAGCAGCGCGCTTACCGTTCCCACGTATGCTCCGATATTCTTAAGTATGTGATAGGTATTGCCAAGTAACAGTGAAAGCACAATCACTTCACGCGTCAGATATGAAAGCTGTTTTACTCCTGACTCCCGTCGGTGTTCGGCGAGCTCACACGAGCCGCTGATGCTCTGTTAAGCCTGACTCCTGAGTACTAAATTCTGCTATATCATCGCCATCAAAGATTTTGTCATCTACCAAGCGCGAGACACTCACCCCACCATCTACCATCAACAAAAGCGCTTCAGAAATTATCGTTTGAGGAAGTTTCCCAGTTTCTTTGACCAATTCCTCCAATACAACTCCCGCCTCTTGGTCATAACTTTTCCCACTCTCCCAATACCGTCGCCCATTTTTATCCATTTTCCAGACACTGACCTCTTCTTCTTCCGCCAGAAGTTCGCGCTCCATTTTCCGCATCAGCTTCACGTCGTCCATCTTGGCTTGCACAGCCTCTTGAGTCACTTTATCACCAGTAGCGGTAAAGTAATCTCGTACAGGCTCCATCATGGGTGTGACTAACTGAAGCGCCATGATTGTCCCAACCTGCCATAACACCAATGGCAACCGGACAAGCTTTATCCGTTTATTCGCGTCGCGTTCTGTAATACCGTTTTCTTGCAAATACTCTTGCCACTTGCGCTTGTTCTTGCCACACTCTTGCTTCTTATCCGCCAATTGCTGTGCTATCTGCCGACTTGCATCCGCCTCTCTCTTAAGCAGTTGCTGAATTGTAGGATTTTTTTGTAAATTTTCTTCAGAAGCGATCGCAGTTGCGTCAATGTTTGTTATCATGGCTTTAGATTTGATATTAAGAACTAAGCAAAAGCGCTCAAAGTTTGCGAGACTGGAGGGCGCTTTTGTTTTTTATATTTTACCATGCTTTTTTAATTAAAAAGCACAATAAATATAAATTTCTATCCTATTTTCTAGGTTTATTTTTGTTACAAAACCCCCCAACTGCTGCACATTGTTAGCGCGTGATTTCCCCAACTTCAAAACAGCTGGATACTACCAGCCTGCGATAACATCAATAGCAACAAGACTTGCTTTATCGTTTATTTGCGTCGCTTTCTGTCAAATCCTTTTGCAAATCCTTTTGTCACTTGCGGTTCTTCTTGCTTATTATCGGCTAGTTTTTCTGCTATCTGCTCCTTTACAAACGTCTCCAGTTTAAGCAGTTCCTGGATTGAAAGATTTTTTAGAACATTATTCCTGTGAATGCGCTGAATCTCGG
Organism: Scytonema sp. PCC 10023; assembly: GCF_963920835.1. NCBI lineage: Bacteria > Bacillati > Cyanobacteriota > Cyanophyceae > Nostocales > Scytonemataceae > Scytonema > Scytonema sp. PCC 10023. Next base: position 58,038 of record NZ_CAWUDP010000053.1, on the reverse strand, counting down.
AAAAATTTGATTTCATAATTTTAGTTAATGAATAATAACGAAACAAAAGCGCCATCGGTCTCCAAACTTTGAGCGCTTTGGTTATTGTATCTTACCATGCTTATATAACTAAAAAGCACAATACATATAGATTTCAAGCCTGTTCCTCAAGCTTATATTTCAAACTTTTAGATGGACGAGCAACTTATTCAGCAGCTTTGCTAGATTAATTGTTTGTGTGTTTAAATCTTTGATTTCATCCCAGTTAACTAACAAAGGATGAATGAATAATTAGTTCAAGGCTTGTGCGATGGCACGGAGTGCCCGCCTTCGCAGCGATCGCGTAACGTCCCCAAAGAGCATTGGCACGGAGTCCCGCATAAAGGCGATGCCCCTTCATGAGCCGCCCAAGAGGCGATCGCACTGAGTGTCCGCATAAAGGCGATGCTCCTTCATGAGCCGCCCAAGAGGCGATCGCACTTATGAGAAATGTAGTCTTGGGGTTTTTGGGTTGAAACCAATTTTTAGCTGGTAGTCCCTATCGTGCCACCAATTGCAAGCCACCAAATTTTTTTGTAAGCAAGTCGTATTAAGGTTTAAATTTGGATTCCAACTTTAGTTGGAGCCAACTTTCCATTTTGAGATGGACTGATTGCTCAACCACTCTATTGTGCAAAAGTTTCAACTCCTAGTGGACGACTTTTTAGAGTTAATTGCATATATTGAATTCATGCAAACATTGATAGCAATGCCCGTTGCAAAATCGTTCGTTTGCTTTACACAAATATTGTAGAAAGAGGGGTGTATGGCGATTGCCCCTTGGGCACTGCGCTCTGCGCAATCGCTTGCGATAAGCATGCTTTTCCTCGGAGGTATCAGTGAGTTATGACCGTGAACACCGTTTATTATTCGTCCCACCTTCAGCCCAGGATCATAGACAGGGTGTGCTAACTGCCACCGTGGTGCTGGTGATATATGGAGACTATCAATGTTGTCAAAGTGCAGACGTTTATCGGCTGATTAAAGTCATTGGGCAACAACTTAGTGTTTCGTTTGGAGAAAATTATTTGTGCTTTATCTTCCGTCATTTCCCACAAGTACAGATCCATTCCCATGCTCAATGTGCTGCTGAAGCGGCTGAAGCGGCAGCTGCCCAAGGTCAGTTTTGGCAGATGCATGATACCTTGTTCATCCATCAACAGGAGTTGGGAAACGGCTATCTGGTTGAGTATGGCAATAATCTAGGACTTGATATCTGCCAATTTCTGCAAGATATGTGTAAACACGTACATCTTGATCGCATCAATAAAGATATCGAAACTGGATTACACAGTGGAGTAACAGTTGCCCCAGCACTGTTTATTAATGGAATTCGGTATATCGGTCGCTGGAGCATTGAGCCGTTGATGGCAGCTATTGTCGCTGCAAATCATTAAGTTAGGCAAAGAAAAGCATCTGAGATAAATATGAAAAAAACGATTTTGATTACGGGAACCTCCTCTGGTCTTGGCAAAACCACCGCGCACCTTTTCGCTCACCAAGGTTGGAACGTCGTCGCCACAATGCGGCGCCCGGAGGAAGAACGAGAACTCGTCCAACTCAGCAACGTGCTTGTCACGCGGTTGGACGTTCAAGATCACGTAAGCATCACCACGGCAATCGAGGCTGCGATCGCTCGATTTGGACGGATCGACGCTTTGGTCAATAATGCCGGCTTTGGGCTTTTCGGGTTGTTCGAGGCGACGCCACCCGAGAAGGTAGCGGAGCAATTCAACGTCAACGTCTTTGGGGTCATGGATGTTACGCGCGCGATTTTGCCGCATTTCCGGCAAAACAAAGGCGGCTTGATCCTCAATATAGGCTCGGGAGCCGGCGTATTCACACTGCCGATGCTTTCGCTGTATTGCGCCAGCAAATTCGCACTCGAAGGTTTCACCGAGGCACTTTCCTACGAACTGGCTTCGCAGAATATTGTCGTGAAGATGATCGAGCCTGGCGGCGTGACGAGCACGAAGTTCGAGCAACGTAGTGGTGCCGAGGCTGTACAAAATGCGGCGATTCCTGACTATGATCGCTTCGTCGCGCACACCAACGCTGTCTTTGCGGGTCTCCGCGAAGTGTGCCAAGCCACAGAGGAGGACGTTGCCAAGGTCATTTACCAGGCAGCGACCGACGGCACGGATCGTTTGCGGTATGTAGCAACAGAAGACATTAAACCAATGGTGCAGGCGCGGCGAGAAACTTCTGAGGACGAATACATTGCTTTCATGCGCGATCGCTTTGGTACCAAAGCGTAACCCGTGCCGCTCCAGGTTTTGCAACACAACCAAAATCACTGCTTATTACATAAATCATTAATCAACAGGAGCAAGCTTATGCCACAATCTTTCTGGCTGTTTGGACAGAGACTGCACATCGTTGCAGATCACACCACGACCGGAGGGCAGTACGATCTAATCGAAGGCTACTTTCCTCCCGGCGCACAAACCCCCCTCCATCGCCACACGCGCTATTCGGAACAACTATACGTGCTGTCCGGGGAGTTCACGGTCTGGGCGGGTGAGAACAAGGTCGTGCTGACCGCTGGCGAAAGCTTCCTGATTCCTGTTGGCACACCCCACATGATCGGCGTGTTCAATGATAAACCAGCTCGCGGATTGATGATCTCTGCGCCAAGCGGCTTTGCTCGGCTGATCGCAGCAGTGGGTACGCTCTCTGAGGCAGAAACACCAGACATGGCGCTGGCAGAGCGCATTTCCGCTGAACTCGGCGACGAAATTCTTGGTCCGCCTGGAACCCTACCCTCCGCATAACGCTATAAAAACATAGCAATCCTCAAGAACCCAGAACAAAAAATGAAACCCCTGATTTTGTTCTGGGCTAAGTACCAAAAAACATATCCTTGTGTTGTTTTTCTGCTTTGAAGGGGTTTGGAAAGCGTTCATTCACCTGAACAATCAAGTTTTGAAGGAGAACTAAAAATGGTGCAAGTCCTTAAGAAAACAGAGTCTCTAGATGTCCTCACTACAGGTCATCAACTTGCCGAAAAATTTGCTAAAACAGCCGTAGACCGCGATCGCAATGGCAGCAGCCGTCCCACCCATGAGATTGAGCAGTTGCGCCAAAGTGCTGACAATCAGTAGATCACCTTAGTTGAGTCCAAGCCATAACTATCTAAGAGCGCTTGAACATCTATTTCATCTGGTGATATTTTTAGCTCAAGAGCAAGATTGGATACTAACAAAGCTTGAATTTATTCTGCTGTATGAGACGGTTTTGGAGACATTATTTCCACATCAAAATGTTTAGAAATCTCCTGGATAGCTGGACGATACTGACTGTAAAAATCGGAAATTTGCCAACCTTGTATTTTTAAACCTTGAATGCGGTATAAAAACACACTTCCTGTCATGATGTGGTTAGCTACATCAACGACTCGCCGATTATTTGGCTCAGATAAATAAGAACCTCGTACCCAGTCATTAAAGCTTCCCATCGCTGGACCACACCAAATTTGATAATCGATTTCTCGACTTTTTTCTCCTGAATTAGACCAGCGAGAAGACATTCCTAAATACCAGCGAAAAATAGCAGCCATTTTCATTTTGGGATGATTAACTGCTTTCGCCAATTTTTCAGGATTCCTTTGAGATAAATAAGCAGCAGTTTCTTCCCAAACTTGAGCCAAACTCTTGCGGAAAATTTGTTTTTCTAGTTTTTCTCTTTCCTGAAAAGGAATGGCTTCAATTGAGTCATAGTTTCTGTAGGTTTCATACAGTTTCTGCGCTTTGAGAGGAAACATAGTTCCTCGTTTAAGAACTTGTAGTTTTACTCCCATTTCAAACATATCTGCTGCGGGAGCCATCATCACATCAGTCATGTCTACTTGAGCTAGTAACTGCTTGGTATGTTGACAACTTCCTGCTTCAACACAGGATTGATTAATTGAACCAGTGACTATATACGCAGCGCCCATCATAAATGCTGCTAAGGCTGATTGAGGTGTGGCTATTCCTCCTGCTACTCCAACTCTAATAGGTGTTGAATAACGATATTTTTCCTGAATTTCGTCTTTTAATGCCATAATAGAAGGTAACAGACAAACCAGAGGTCGATTATCTGTATGACCACCAGAATCAGCTTCTGCGGTAATATCATCGGCTATTGGGACTTTGGCTGCAAGATTTGCTTGCAATTCAGTGATTAGTCCTTGCTCAACTAGCTCCTTAAGAATTTTAATTGGCGCTGGTTGGATAAATTTGCTGGCAACTTCTCGGCGAGAAATTTTAGCTATGACTTTGTTTTTGATTTCAATTTGATTGGACTGATTCACACTAAGTCCAGCCGCACGGTAATAAACGATATTAGGAGTCAAGTCCAAAAATGCAGAAGCTTCTACGGTTCTTACTCCATATTTGAGGTATAAATCTACTGTGCGGCGTTCAATAGCTGGTTCGTTGAGATTGTGAATTAAATTAAAGGCGTAGGGACCTTGAGGTAGGGCTTCTTGAATGTGATAAATCGCTGCTTCTAAACGGTCTGGACTTAACCCACCAGCGCCAAATGAACCTAAAATTTTCTCTTTCCCCAGTGCAATGACCATTTCTTCAGAAGCGATTCCACCAGCCATCGCACCGGTTGCGTAGGCGTATTTTACACCATGAAAGGATAAAAAACTTGGCTCTCCTAAGCTGTGAGTTGAGATGGGTTTAACAGCTGTCAGGAGTTCTACTTCTGCTGTGTTTCCGTTATAAGCAGGAGATAAATATCCTTCATTAGTTACACCAATTTTTCCTCCAACTCTAACTATGTAGCAAGGTTTGTTTATGTTTAGTAGTTTATTCTTGATTGCTGATTTTTCAAATGCTATGCAATCTAAAGCTCCTTTCCACACCTGATTGTGATTGACGGGGTTAGTATTCAGGTTCAAACCATTGTCGTATTGACTTTGTAATGTATCTGCTATTTTCACGATGGTTTTTTCCTAAAATATGTTGATTTTGAGTTTGAAACCGCGTCCTGTAGCAGCCTGTTGTAGCTCTGCAGGTATTGGCTATTGATTGAGCAATTTTTCAGTGCATACTAATTGTATTTGAATGATTTTGCTGATTTGTTGGCTAAATTCTTGTCGGGATTTTAAGAAGGCGATATGGGTTTTGGTGAGGTTTGAGTTGTTGCTGATTAGTTTTTGATATTGAGATATATTTAAGTGTAAATTATTGACTATATTTTCATTTTTTTGAGGGATGATAGATGGGTTATGCTGCTCATCAGATTGGATTTTATCTATTGGCACAAAGCTGTTATTGGCACAATTTTTCATGTTTTCTTCCTCTTCGTTTGTTGTTGCTGATAGAAAGTTGTGGAAATGACTTGTGTCGTTATGGTTATTGTTTTGAGCTTTCAAAGAATTGGTTAGTTGAGATTTTTGGTGTTGAATATCAGGGTGGGGGAGCGAATTGATAGATAGATTTTGGAACAGTTTGCGGTTTTCGTCACTCAAGATTGTGGAAGTAATTCGGTTTCCTCCTAGAGTGAGAGTTTTAACGGTAGGTTTACTTGAATTGGAGGTTTCTGTTGTCTGAGTGTAGAGTGGCGATAAGTCTACAGAAGCTCCATGGCTGAAGAGTTTTGCTAGTGCTTTGATAATAGAAGTATGGTCGTCTATACCTCTTCTATTGAAGGATACGGTGACATGTTCTTTGTTTTCGAGGATTTTATCAATCCATCGACAACAAATACTCCCAGAGCCAGCTTCGACGAATATTCTAGCCCCATCGTCGTAAATTCGGTTCACTAATCGCGGAAAATCTACTGGTTGACAAAAATTTTTAGCTAGACTATGTGCGATTACACTGCTGTCAAGAGTAATGGGTGCATATTCAGCAGCCGAATAAAAAATAATGTCAGAAATATTTTGCGATGGGAAGGTATTAACTTTAGCTATTTCGTCGTACTCCGAAATCATCGCCTCACAATGGATGGCATGGTTGAAGGGAGCGCGGAAAGCATTACAAGAGAGTGTTTTAATGACTCTTTGACAGGCGGCTGTATCACCAGCGATTACAACTTCTTCTGGTGTGTTTATCTGAGTCAAATATACACGATCTTCATTCTTGAGGCATTCTCTGACTTGAGATGAAGTTGCCATCACAACATAAGTACTCCAAAAATTGTTGTCTGGTGACTGCTCTACTGACGGTAATCCCCAATACTCACGTACAGCGTTTTTAGCTCCAGATATTCTGTCTCCAAATAAAGGGGATGTGTGAAATGTGTTAATTCCTTGACTCAAGTTGCTCCATACTCCCATCGCAGTCATCATACTCGTCTCACCCAAACTATACCCAAAGACATATTTTGGCTTAAGCTGGAAATCATCTCGAATAATCGTTGTAATCAGTTTAGCAACGCCTATATCAGTCTCAAAGATTGCTAAAGAATCATTAAGTAATTGCTGTTCAAGATTTTCCAGTTGTCTGGTTGATAGTTTATTTAAGCTTCTGGGGAAGACTAGCTTGGAAATGTCACAGACAAGGCTAAAAAGACTTTTGATTGCTAAGTCATTGTGAACTCTGGGGAATAAGCGAAAGAGATTACGACTGATGCCAAGATAAGAATTAACCGCAGCAGGATATACGTAAGCTATACCTCCCTTTTTACCCAATGGTTTAGCTGTGAAATAACTGCCCACTGGGGTGTGCCAGTCTTCTCCACGTTCAAAGGCATTATTCACTCCTTTGATGGCGGATTCAATTTCTTTTGCTAATTCGTTTTTGTTGCGTCCAAGAATTGCTAGGGCGTAGTTGGCTTGTGAATGTTGTTTATATGTAGCAAAAGTTTGACTGGCAGCAGCTCCATAAGAAGTACAATTGTCTATAGTCCCTTGCAGAGCGTTTAGCTGCTGTAGTAAATCAGCGCGATTGTTACCGACTATAAGGAACAAATAATAAGGCGTTTGCTCCAAATACTTACTGCAACGCTGTTTCTGGTCGGGTTCTTCCGATAAGATAACATGAGCGTAAGTCCCATCTATTCCCATCCCATTAATCGCAGCTACTCTCTTTTGAGCTTCTTTATCTGTAAACCAAGGTCTGGATTCAGGAGGGACATAAAAAGGACTACCCTGCCACATCTCTAAGTTTTTGACACCAGACCATTGAGGAGTACCAGGAATATATCTATGATAGAGACACAAAGAAGTTTTTATTAAGCTAGCAATTCCTGAAGCGACATAAGTGTGCCCAATATTAGCTTTGATGCTACCAATTGCACAGCTAAGACCATTTTTATCTGCTGAATAAGCCTGGACTAAACCTTGAATTTCTGCTTCATCTTCTTCAGGAATACCGGTGCCACAAACTTCCAAATATTCAATGTCTGTGGGTTTGATACCTGCTCTTTGAAAAGCTTGCTGACAAGCTTGATTGACCGCTTGTCCATCAGCGGTTCTAATATTATGTTCTTGTTGTGCAAAACTAATGGCATCGATGAGTGAATAAATACGGTCGTTTTCTTTCTTTGCTCTATCGTAGCGCTTGAGGACTACTGCTCCTGCACCCTCACCTACCAATGATCCATTTGCCTTCTGGTCGTAACTTAGAGTGTTAACACCTGTATTGATTTTTGCCAATTGGTTTCGCAATAAAACGTTTTCGACACCCCCGGCTAAATCAACTGCACCCACAAGCACAGCATCTACTTCCCCAGCACTCAGGAGCATTTGTGCTACTTCCAACACCTTGAAGGTAGAATTTTCTCCAGAGCTAATCGTGAATGTAGGACCAGAGAAATCCCATAGAGAAGAAATACGACTCGCCATAATGTTGGAAATGTAACTTACATATTCCGATCTTTCTACAGGATGGTGAATACTGTCTTTGACAATAGTTTCTAATTGAGCAATTTTTTCTGTGGGTAAGGAAGCTTGTTTAGCAGCTAAGCCAACTTTAATTTGCCAAGATAGATTCCATCTTTGCTGTAACTGGTGAACAGAAAACTCTGTCTCAGCGGCGATGAGAACTGCTACATTTGCACCATGTTTAACTCCTGCATCTTTTAAAGCGCGCTCAGCAACTTTGAGAAGTAACAATTGTTGGGGATTCAGTTTGGATAGTTCGTTGGGGGGGATTTTATATGCTAAGGTATCAATTTCTAACTCTTGGATGTATGCCCCTACTGGTGGTTTACCGTCTGCGAATCCATATTTTTTGAGCAAGTCCTGTTGGTCTTCTAAGCCGTGCCATCTGTTAGGGGGAAGGGGTATAAAATGCTGCTTTGCGTCATAAACGCTGCGCTCAAAAGCATCTAATCCATTACAGTCACCAAAAAAGGCATCCATACCCACAATAGCGATTTTAGCCTGTTGCACAGGTTCTGTTGCTTGAACTGGTTGTGGTGTAGTTTCTTGTTGCAAAATCATGTGTGCATTGACACCACCAAAACCAAAAGCGCTGATGGCTGCTCGTTTCACTGGTGCGTTGTTGGGCCAGTTTGTGGTACTTCTGACAATTGTTTGAGGTGAAATTACGTTGTTTTCAGTTCCTATAGGCTCGATTACTTTCAGAGTCGCTGGGATTACACCCTTAGACATACTCAAAAGCACTTTAATTAAGCTAACCGCACCGCCAGCAACTAATAAGTGACCAACATTTGCCTTGACAGAACCTACTAGAGGAGTTGCTTGATGTTTCCCAAAAAAGGTTTCTACAGAGTTAAACTCAGTAGTATCGCCTAACAATGTGCCTGTAGCATGGCACTCCATGTAATCAATGTCTTTTGGACTGAGTTGTGCTTCTTGGTAAGCACGCTCCATCGCCAGAATTTGCCCTTTAGAATTAGGACCAAGGAGGTGCTTACCTCTACCATCATTTGAGAGTCCATTACCGCAGATAGTGGCATAAATGCGATCGCCGTCTCTGAGTGCATCGCTATATCGTTTAAGTACGACTATCCCAACTCCATCTGCGGTGATTAACCCTCTAGAGAACTTATCTAACGGACTGCTGATTTCGTTGTCTTCTGGATACCCTTGGATACCGGAAAATAACATCCGCAAAAATAAAGGGTCTGAACAGCTAATTCCCCCAGCTAACATTAAATCAGCTTTGTGCGTCCACAGATAATGAGATGCTAGTTTTGCCGCATACAACGGTGATGAGCAAGCAGCATCAATGCAAAAATGAATATTGGATAGAGAAAGTGCTTGGGCGATGATGGTAGCTGGTAAACCAGAAATCATCGCATTGTAGTTTGAGACTGCGGTTGATATTTTTGCCGATGGTAATTCAAAGTCTGATCCCTGTAAAAGTTCTCGAATCGCAGGTGTTAGAACCTCTTTATATATAGGAGCGAATAGTTGATTTGAGAATTTGGTCGGAAGGGAAAGAGTACCTAATATAACTCCACATTTTGAGAGAATCGCTTCGTTGTTTAAATAACCACTATGTTCTAAAGCTTGTTTGGCAATATCAAGAGACCATTTAAAGGTATTATCTAAGCTTTGCAGAAATTGCGCTGGTAGCTTATATCCATTTGCATCAAACTGAAAGTTGCGAATGAATCCCCCCTTTAGGGAGTAGATTTTTTCTGTTTTCCCTTTAACTGGGTCATAAAAAACTTGCGGTTTTACGCCCATTTCCTCAGCGGTGACTAATGATATCGAGTCTTTGTGCTGGATAATATTCTGCCAAAATTCTTCTGGATTTTGGGCATCTGGGAATAGGCATGAATATCCAATTATTGCAATTTTTTCCACAGTTTCTATCCTATTTTTAAGTAGGTAGATGTAAACATTCTTTAACGCGACACCTCTTTACCAGTCCCGAAGAAAGTACGGCATCGCTTTTCTAAATATTAACTACTAAGTGATTGAGTTGGTATGATAATTCCTTTGCCACCTAGCAGACGAGAGTATACTCTTCCTTGATTGTCGTGTAGGATAAAATCAGCGGTAACGCTACTCCCTGTCTTTGCCTTAAGTTCACAAGAAACGTAAAAAGATGTATTGGCGGGAATTTCTGTATACTGCTCGTATTGTTGTGTCCCTGCAGGTAAGCAAATTTCTTGATGAAAATTTTGCATCCAAATCCATAAGGAATGAGTACTTAAGTCAATTAAATACGGATTAAACGATTGTACTGGAAATTGTCCTTGTTGTTTATCTGTGATTTCATACCAGATGCATTCAGTTGTGATTTTTTCGTGGCTGATGTTTAAGACTTTTCTTACTTCCTGAAAAGCCTCTCCATGAAATAATGGAAAGAATGATGTAGTTTGGGTTTGATAAAAATCTTTCCCAGTAATGGTAATGATGTTATCTTCTTCAAGGTTCAATGATTCATAAGTGAAACGAGCAGGAAGGTTTTTTACGAGTTTAACCTGAGCGATACTAAAATGATAATTAATTTTCCCCTCTGGGGTTTGGCTCCAGATTTTTGCTTGAAAGATGATTTCCTGAGAATTGGTTTTAGCAATTTCTTGCAGGTCAAGAATATATTCTTTTGCTAAGCTTTCATTGAAGGTAATTCCTTTCAAAACTTTGAAATCTGTGTAATTGAACAATTTATAACCAGGAGAAAGTTGTTCGCAGGAATTAACAATCCATGACACCGCGCAAACAGCAGGCAAAACTGGTTGACCAGCAATTATATGATTTTGTAAAAAGGGATTAGCTTCTAGTGATAGTCTCCGACGAATGCGGTAGGTTCGCAGTTCAGTGTCTAACGGTATCGGAGGTGGAATCAGAGGACTACCAATGACAACTTGTGCAGTTCCACTATTGGCTGGATGCATTTCGTTGACTAGCATTTGTGTTCCTACCTCTACAGGAATAATGTCAATACTCCGTCGAGCAAACTCTTTTTTCAGTTCTGGTGTCACCATACCGCTGTCCCATCCGCCCCAATTGATAGCTACTACATGACATTCGGGATAGAGCTGTTTCACTAAATGCGCTGATTTATTCAGAATTTCGTTGGCAATAGCGTAATCTGTTTGACCAATATTACCGTAAAAACTTGTTACTGAAGAAAATAAGATTAAATACTCCAATTGCGTGGGCTTGATGCAACATAGAAGATTTTCTAGCCCTTTAACTTTGGCGGTGTATACTTTCTCAAAATCCTGTTCTGTTTTCTTTTCAATCAATTTATCGGCTAAGTTACCAGCGCCATGTATGATGCCAGTAATTGCTCCAGTGCGTTCAACTATAGCACTAAGTTTCTGCTTTAAAGTATGACTATCGGTGACATCAACGCTTAAATATTCGGCGTAACCTCCAGCTTGATGAATTGCTTCTAAGGTTTGTTTGATTTCTCGATTGGAAGTTATTTTTGTATACTGCTTTTGTACGCTTATAGGTGTGGGCTTCTCTCCCAGTGAAAGAAAATATTCCATAATGCGTTTTTTTAAAACTGGTTCTTCAAAACTGTCTTTTGCCCACTCCGGTTCACTGTCTAAAAGTTCTGAACGACCGATAAGAATAAATTTGCAGGGGTAATGTTGAGCCAATTTGATAGCGCATTTAGCTGTAATGCCTTTTGCTCCCCCAGTGACTACAAAAACTGATGAGTAAGGGATGTGCGTCGTTAGCTTCATATCGTCTGCGTTGTCCAATTTTCTAATTAATTCAACAGGGAAGCCTCAAGTCAGTGACGGTATCAAACTAAGTATAAATACGTAAAATATTTTTAAGTCTGTGTACACAAAAGATGAACTACCAGGGAGATTTAGTGAGACTTTAGCTGCACTAATAGGTGCTTGTTTTTTTTGGTCAATCCAGCCCCCTTCTCTGGTGTCAACTCGCTACCTCTGGTGATTAAGCTTCAGGTACACTAATGAGGGTGACTCGCCCCTGTAAACTGTAGGCAATTTCAGTAATATAAAGATTGGGGTCGTGTAGCTCAGCTATTATGTGCTGTACTGACTCTTCTGCATCAATAGCAGGACTTAAGTCTATAGCCCGACAAAACACTTTTTGCCATTCCCAGTTAAGAGCCTTGCTTAATCCGAACAAACCAGCGCTGATCGGACTAAAGTTTATATTTCTTCCAAGACCAAAGGCTCCGTCAAGGCGAGTAACGGTACAGAAACAACTGCGTCCATAGCGTGTCGCTTCATTCAAGGATTTTTTGAGATGTTTTGCCATTAGGAAAACGTACTTAACAATCGCCTTTTCCTCCTCGATATAAGGTATTTTGCCGTTATGACTTACCTCAAATACAGGATTGAGATGGATGAAAGCAGCAATCGAACCGTAGTAGCTACTGACATCTGCTAATTGTTGTTCCAGATGCTCCTCGCTCATATCTGTGAGGTTGACACGATTGACTGTTGGGGGTAGAGGTGTTGTTTGTGGAACCAGCGATGGAGGAAAACTTAAAACAACTACTTTCCAACCAAGCTCTGTGAGAGATTGAGCTAACTTTGAGGTAGTGAGGGAACCATCATCGGTAAGTAAGCCGATGTGTCCTTTTGGGAGAGTGAAATCTAAAAAATCAGGTTGAGGCAGGGTTTTAAGTTTGACTTGTCGGCGTAGGTAATTGTGGTTTAGGTTAACTACTTGGTTGCAAGAGTTGTCCTGGGACTTTTTTTTTTCGCCGTTAACTAATTTTTGAAGATACTCTACAATTTGACCGACAGTACGTAGTTCCCCTAGTTCTTCTACATTCGGCTGGGGTAAATTGGGGTACATTTCCTGCATCGCCCCTAGTATTTCCACTCGTTTGATGGAATCAATTCCTAAGTCTGCTTCCATATCCATGTCTAGTTCCAGCATCTCTACTGGGTAACCTGTCTTCTCGCTGGTGATGGTTAGTAAGGTTTGACCCAAGGAAGTCACATCGTTATGATTTGGTGCTTCTGTTTCTGCGGTGACTTTTGGTGTGGTTCGGGGCGGCTGCGTATTTTCGTATATGTGGGGTGTGGGTGTTGATATCTCAGTCTCTACAATTAACTCAGTTGTTGTAGATTGAAACACTGTGTTATTTGTGTCTTTTATGACTGTGGAAGAAGCTGTGTCAACAGAAGTGGATTTAGATGCATGAGATTGCAGATAGTCAACGATTTGACCTATAGTGCGTTTTTCTGTCAGTTCTTCTAAATTGGGTTGGGGTAAATCGGGGTACATTTCTTGTATCGCCCCTAAGATTTCCACACGTTTGATTGAGTCAATCCCCAAATCTGCTTCCATATCCATGTCTAAATCTAGCATCTCGACTGGGTAACCTGTCTTCTCGCTAGTGATTGCCAACAGGTTTTTACCCAACTCAGCCAAATTTACAATTGTCATGGTAGCACTATCAGTGCTATGTGATGAATGCTGAGTGCTGAGTGTAGCATACTCAGAATTCAGGACAGAGGTGTGATGGGGAGATGAAAAAGCAGAGGGAAGCGGTGCAGGAGACATAGGGTTTTCTTCTGCACAGGGAACTGGTGTAGGAGACACAAAGGAAAGTCTTTCTCCCAACTCCGGTGCTCCCTGCTCCAGAGCTTTGTTACTCAGATATCCTTGCTCAAGAGCTCCGCTACTTAGAGTTTTTATCTCCCTTGCTCTCTCCAAAGGTTGAGTAGGCAATTCACCGCCAATTAGCTGGGAATACTCTTGCTCTATAAGTTGGAAAAAGTTTTTGGTGAATTCTACCTGATGCTGAAGATACTGCTCGTGAATACGTAGAGTTTCACTTTGTTGGTTGTGAAACTGCATCATACTGCGGTCGAAGCTGTCGATAATAGTTGCTTTGAGTTGAGCTGCTTCTTTTGAAGATTTACTGTTGGCAAATAAAGTATTCTGCTGCTGCATCAGTTGGAAAAATGTTTTGGCATATTCCATCTGATGGCTGAGATAGTGTCCGTGAACTTCTAAATTTTCGCTTTGATTTTGTTGAAACTGTCTCAGGAAATATTCTAAGCTTGCTAAAATCTGTTGATAATTCACGGCTAGGTCTGGTAAGTTAGGCATTTTTGACTCTGGAATCGGTTGAGGTAACAAAGATGGGGTCAGGGAAAGGGATTTATTTGTGTGTCCGTTGTTTTCTTTTAGCGCTGTTAAGGAAGTGGCGGTGTTGGAGCTCTGTGTTGCGATGGGTGGCTTTGAGTCAGTAGGAGTGTTATCGGCAAATTGGCTTGCTGTTAATGTCACTTGATGTCCATTTTGCAAAGCTTGCTCAAATGCTGCTTTCGTTTTTTCAGACACATAGTTAATGCCATTTAAGCTGACGCTCAACCCTTTGTTTTTCTCAGTTTTGGCTATAGGTTGTGGTAATTGGTAGGGGTCGAGGTTTTTCAGAGTTAACCCAGCTATCCGCAACTGTACAACGGCTTCCCTCAGAGAACGATCGCTATTCTTTTGACTGCTGGGATTTAAAGCTACGGTAATATGTGGGCGATCGCCTAGGATATCTTTGACCAGATCTGAGAGAATTTTCCTAGGACCGAATTCGACAAAGCAATAACCCCCTACAGCATAGATATTTTCTATCTCCTGTTTAAACAGCACTGCGTTTGAGAGGTGGGTTTCTAAGATTTTTTGGATACCTGCTGGTTCTTGAGGATATTGCTTTCCACTCACGTTAGTGTAAACAGGTATTTTTGGGGTTTGGAAAGCCGTGGACTTTATTGCTTGAGCAAAGGCTTTCTGAGCAAAGGCTATCAGCGGTGTATGGAAAGCGGCTGATACAGGTAGCACAACAGCAGCATACCCTTGGACGTGCAAGGCTTGCTTTACTTTCGCAATTTCGGCACTAGGACCTGCTAAGACAACTTGACGAGGAGAATTGAGATTAGCGATCGCTACTTTGGGGAAATTCCTGAGAATTGCTTCTACTGTAACAACTTCTTCTTTAACAGCCAGCATCGCTCCTGTATCATAATCAGGGTCTTGAGGAGCTGCCATTGCTTGACCCCTAGCTTTAACTAGGAAGCAGTAATATTCGTCACTTAAAACCCCCGCAGCCCATAAAGCTGTTAGTTCTCCGAAACTGTGTCCCGCAGCAAAATCTGCCTTAAACCCAGCTTGTTGTAGTATTTTGTAAAGTCCGGCGCTTAACATCCCGATTGCTGGTTGAGCATATTCTGTGCGCTGCAATGCTGCAACTTGGGCATTTTTTTCTGCCTCTTCAAACACCGAATGGGGAAAAACTATGTTTGACAGCGCCTGCAAATTATCGTTGAGTAAAAGGCTATCCATATAACCATATAGACGCTGTAGGATAGGAAAATTCATCACCAATTCCTTACCCATATTCAGGTATTGAGAGCCTTGTCCAGAAAATAAAGCGACTACTTTTCCTGCTAGCTCTATACCAGTTTGGCGGTAGTAAATTCCTTGAGGATCTTCCCACGACAGATCTTTTGCTTTGCTGTTGAGTAATTCAATACTGGTTTGCAACAATTTGCAAGCCTCATCTCGAGAAGAAGCAACAAACCCGAATCGGGCGGCGCTAAGAGGTATTTCTTTAGATTTGCAAGCGTCTACAAGTTCTGCATAATGTTTGTCACCAGTCTCAGATTGCAACTCAGCTAAAGTCTGTTGAGCGCTTGTCAATAACTGGGCAGGGGTTTGGGCAAACAGCACTACCTCACAGGGAGTATTATGTATACGGTAAGGGCGGTTCTGTTCGGCTGAGTATTCTTCTAAAACGACGTGATAGTTTGTACCACCAAAGCCAAAAGAACTCACTCCCGCACGTCTTGGTGGTTCTCCTGGGGCGAGAATCCAAGGTCTGGTTTCAGTATTTAAATAAAACGGCGAGTTTTTAATGTTGAGTTTGGGGTGAGGTTGAGTGATGTTAATCGTTGGTGGTAATATCTTATGATGTAGCGCCAAGGCGGTTTTAATTAGGCTGGCCGCACCCGCAGCAGCTTTTGTATGTCCAATCTGGGATTTAACACTCCCAAGGGCGATATATTGTCTTTTTGGGTTGTTTTCCCCAAAAAAGTCTTTGAGAGAAGCAAATTCCGTGGGATCTCCAACTTGAGTGCCTGTACCGTGCGCTTCAATCATACCCACGCTCTGGGGTAGGAAGCCAGCATCCTCATAAGCACGCTTTAATGCTTGTACCTGTCCTTCTTTTCGGGGAGCATAAATACTTTTATACCGTCCATCACTGGAGGTGCCAATTCCTTTAATGACTGCGTAAATTTTGTCGTTGTCTGTGATAGCGTCTTCCAGGCGTTTGATCACAATCATACCGATACCTTCACCCAGCATCATCCCATCAGACTTAGCGTCGAAAGGTTTTACATTCTCGCTTCCTGAGAGTGCGGGTGTTTTGCTGAAACACATATAAGTCATGATGGTGTTATCGGTGTCAACTCCACCAGTTAGCATCATGTCAGAGCGATGCTCTACCAGTTCACTAATCGCCATCTTTAAAGCCGCAAATGAACTAGCACAAGCTGCATCAACTACACAGTTGATCCCGCCTAAATCTAAGCGGTTAGCAATTCTACCAGCAACTACGTTAGCTAACATTCCTGGAACAGCATTTTCGTCCCAGTTCACATAGGCGCTTTTGATTTTCTTAATAATTTTTTGTGTATCCTCATCGGATAAACCACTGCTTTTAAGAACTTTTTCCCAAATAGGGTACTCCAACCTAGCAGCAAGTGGCATCCCTAATTGCTTTGTCATTGCTACGCCTAAAATCACCCCAACGTTCTCGCGATTAAACTCACGCGATGTGCCGTAACCTGCATCTTCCATCGCCTCTTTGGCGATGACTAAACTTAAGAGTTGTGAAACATCCGTGACTTCTAAAATGCTGGGAGGTATCCCAAATTCCATAGGATTAAAATCAACATAAGGAATGAACCCACCTCTTTTACAGTAGGTTTTTTCCTCTGGTGTTCTTGGATTTGGGTCATAGTAATCTTCTATGTTCCAGTGTGTAGGTGGAACATCACTAATGCCATCAACTTTGTTAATAATATTTTGCCAGTATTCTTGCAAGTTTCTTGCCTTAGCAAAAAGAGAAGCCATACCAATGATGGCTATAGGATTATGTTGTATGAGCCTGTTAATTTTATGAATTGACACAGATTTTTCTGTCATCTTTTTCTTTTCCTTGACAAATCTATGACCTGCCTTGCCGATGGAAATAGAGAACTTTCTTGGCTATTCAGTACATATTTTGCTAAACTAACAATTGAAATGCCAACTTAATCAGCATCTAATTCGGAAGTTTTCAAACTTTATAAATCCATAAGCCGAGCGTTTAATTAGCTTGAGTTTGTTATTGATACCTTCAACAGCACCACTAGTTGTCCCATGATCAAAGTAATCAATAATTTCATCCAACCAACGAATAATAGTATTGTTACTTTTTGGGAAATATTTTTTCGCTCTCGATAACCACATACCTAGTTTAAAGACTTCCGTGTACCAATCATTAGTCTGATGTAAGTCTGATTAAAAACTTTTCTAATCTTTTCTTTCAATTCATGCATCACTTTCAAAATAGGAGATACATTTTTGACTTGAATAAGTTTCTTCAATTGCTCCTCATTTAAGTTATATTCATTCTTAACTAAGGGAGATTTACTATTTTTTTATACTGACATTTTTTTTAAATTAGCTTTAGCTGCTGCTACATTTGATTTCTTAATTGAGTCTTTTATATTTCGTTTTTCTCTTTTTCTTTGTGTATCTAGTTCTTTGTTTATCTGTGTCATCACATGAAATCTATCTGCGACTACTTGAGCATTCGGCATTAATTCTATTACTAAGTTCTTATAGCCCTGCCACAAATCTATACTTACTTCTTCTATTTGTTCTAAAATCTCAAAACCCCATTGCATAAAGACTGTCTTGACTACTTCTTGGGTACGTCCGCTTAAAATCGCAATAAGTTTAGATGTATCTATAGGACTCCTCCGCAGATTTTTGAACGACACGCTTGCCGAGGGCAGTGCGAACGCAAAACCCGGATGTAGTGGGCAAAATACGGTAAGTACTGCCCACCCTACAATACTTAAGATTTTTCAGAAATCCTGCGCGGATTGCTATAAATTGTTTCTGACACTTTCTTCTATTATTCTCTCATGAAAGTGATGAAAGAGCGTTATTTAGTTTTAGCTCTCGTTTGATGGCGTACATAGCTAAACTTATTTAAAATTATTTCAGCATATCAGATTCCTTGCACGGATCTATACCATCAACAATTTTCTTTACTGAAATCTTGCACCAAGAAAAATTGATATTATTTAAATACTAAGTACGGAGCCTGAAGCCCTTATTTTAACGTGAGTTCGACGAACTAAAAAATAGCAGGAGGTAGAGCGGGTAAGTCTTTGGGATAAATATCAAGGGAGGGTTTTTTAGGCAAATAAGTGTACGCAATTAAGCCTGCCATCAAATTCAGTAGATCACAAACTTTTCTCACGCTTGGCGATCGCCAAGCGTCCAATGCAGCAAACACATGTACTATCACCGAGTTTTTAATAAGTAAAATTTATAAATGAATCATCAACTTCTAAAATATGAAATCATAAAGATTGTACGTAGCATATTGGTAAGATAATTGACTTTTTTATCAGGACAACTAGGGCTAACAGACTCAGAAACTTTAGAAGAAGTTCTTGAGTGTAAGCCAGAAAATTTCTCCATTGAAACTACTGGTGCCTGCGACCAAAAAACTCTATTTGAGATTTTAATAAAAGCTGCTAGTAGTGGAGACAGTATTGAAAATACAGCTAAAAGTTTGAAAAAAATTCCGTCTGGTAACGATATTAGATATCATCTAGATAAAATTGATAACTTTGAAGATTTAGAAATACAAATTAATCAAGCTTTAAAAAGTCGAATTCCAATTGGGATTGAAAAAGGTTACCTAAAGATAGCTATTGATTTAAACTTAATTCAGAACTCAGGAAACCCTAGTAATAAAGAATTGACCTATATATATAGGAGTCAAGCAAAATCTGGCACCTGTTCATTTTATGCCTATGCTACCTTGTACGTCCTGATGAAAGGAAAACGTGTAACTCTGGCAATTAGAGGTGTGAGATGGCTAGATACGAGTGTCGGTATTATTACTTATTTGTTAGCGGAACTTGCAACTCTTAAAATTCGGGTGAAAAAGCTTTATTTAGATAGAGGATTTTTTACTGTTCCTGTCATTCGTTGACTTATGGCTTTAGATATACCTTTTCTCATACCAGCAATAAAAACTGGTAAAAAAGGAGGAATTAAACACTTCCTCAAAGGAAGAAAAAGTTATAAAACTACATATACTATGACCAGGAATAAAGAAAATTCAGTAACTTTTAATTTGTGGATTGTCTGCAAATATAAAAAAGGTAAACGCGGTCAAAAGGGAGTGGAATACTTTGCTTATGTAGTCTATAAGGTAAAAACAAGTTTATCTTATATTCATCAAGATTATCGAAAAAGATTTGGAATTGAAAGTAGTTATCGGCTCAAAAAGATCTGTCGGATTAGAACAACTAATAAAAAGCCAGCCTTTAGTTTCGTATTTGTTGGTATCTCTTTTATTTTAGTAAATATCTGGGTTAATCTTCTCTGGTTAAAAATTAGTCAACCGAGGAAAGGTGGACGATTAATTTACCGTGAACTGTTTAGCCTCAAACAAATCTTGGCAATATACGCGCAAGCTGTTGAAAAAATACATGAAGTCGTTGAGGGCATTTATCTTCCATCGGGTTAGTTCTCAGAAACTAAGCTGTCGCCTAGATATAAGCAAATATTATACATAACCAACCTACTTGCTTAAACGGTGGCTGAGAAAAAGTATTACAGACTACAAAATTTGCCAGCGATCGCCAAGCGTGAGAAAAGTTTGTGATCTACTGACTTTTGTGCGTCGTGCGCTGAGCGTCCCGTTCTAAAACCATAGCTCCTGGCATGGAAGGTCGCTTCATGCGCTGGATAAGAGTGCGTACTTTGCAAGGCATTGCCACGCTCTGTCGCCTATAGTGGGGACTTTCAGAATCCTAATTTTCCCGTCTTTTTTAGGGATGGGAATTTCGCGTAGCCCTTGGTGATGCCAATTGTTACCGTGGCGTTTGAGTTCTTCGCTCAGTTCAAGCCTTTGCTCGAAAGTGAGTTTGGCTTTGCCGTCGATACAAGAGTGTCTTTTTCCCAGGGTTTAACTGCGATACTTGACGGATAGCCAGTAATCTCGCGCTCGGTGGATTTCAGGATAAGCTTTTGTAGGGACTTCGCTTTCCGATAATACAGCATGGCAAAAATAAATTTTTTATCACAATCGCTGCATAATATTGATTCGCTCACACCCATGAATATATAAAAGAAGGAGAATTTCCATGACTCAGTATGACTATATTGTGATTGGTGCAGGTTCGGCAGGCTGCGTTGTTGCCAACCGTCTGACAGAAGACAGTCAAACAACCGTGTTATTACTCGAAGCGGGCAAAGAGGATACTAAACCGGAGATTCAAATCCCGTTGGAATGCACCAACCTACCGGGTACTGAGGTGGACTGGAAATATTTTTCTGAACCAGAACCGTACATTAATAACCGCAAAATGTTTTGTCCTCGCGGCAAAGCCTTGGGAGGCAGCAGTTCGATTAATTTCATGGTGTATATGCGGGGCAATCATCACGATTATGACCACTGGCAGGAATTGGGGAATCCCGGTTGGAGTTACCAAGATGTATTGCCATATTTCAAGAAATCTGAGAACCAGCAACGCGGTGCCTGCAAATATCACAGTGTTGGTGGGGAGTTGAGCGTCACCGATCTCCCAACCCCTACTGCGATCTCCCAACGATTTGTCGAAGCAGCAGTGGCAATGGGATATGACTACAATCCTGATTTCAATGCGATGCAGCAGGAAGGGGTGGGATCGTGTCAGTTCACTATCAAAGATGGTAAACGACACAGTGCCGCTGCTGCCTTCCTCCTGCCCATTCTCAAGCGTCCCAATTTGACCACAATGACAGCAGCGTTGGTGACGCGGTTGTTGTTTGAGGGCACTCGCACCGTTGGGGTGGAATACATACATCAGGGCACGCTGCACCAAGCGAGGGTCAACTCCGAAGTGATTTTAAGTGCGGGCGCGTTCGATTCGCCCAAGCTGCTAATGCTTTCCGGCATTGGTGACGCAAAACACCTACAAGCAATGGGGATTTCGGTCCTCGTTGATCTGCCGGGTGTCGGTCAAAACCTGCAAGACCACATTCTCATCCCTGTGGTACACCAAGCAACTCAGGAGTTACATCCTGCCACCACTAGTAATGGTATTTCTGAAGTTGGAATGTTTGTGCATAGCGAGGAGAATCGGGATGTTGTGCCAGATTTACAGTTGTTCTTCGGTGCCATTCCCTGGTCCCCTCCTGGCTATGCCCACGTTGATTCGGGATTCACCGGTACAGGCATTTTGACCCATCCCCAAAACATTGGCAGCATCAGTTTGGGTTCGCCTGACCCTAAAGACGCACCAATGATTCAAATGAACTATCTGCAAAGTCAATCTGATGTGCAAAAGCTAGTTGCCGGGATTAAATTACTTCGCAACTTGTTTCATTCAAGTGCCTTTGATGAGTTTCGAGGTGAGGAAATTGCTCCCGGTGCCGAGGTGAGTAGTGATCAAGCCCTCGAGGCTTACGTCCGGGGCGTTTGCGGTACGGTGTATCATCCTGTCGGCACCTGCAAAATGGGCATTGATCCAATGGCGGTTGTAGACCCCGAACTACGGGTACATGGGGTTGAGGGGTTGCGTGTCGTCGATGCATCCATCATGCCAACGATCACCACGGGAAATACGAATGCACCAACCATCATGATTGGTGAGAAGGCAGCGGATTTAATTTAAAGCAAACCGCACTCGACAAACCTTTCCCACCAAGTACAACGTAAAAAATCCAGCCCAGTTAGTCTATCTGGAAATCGGCGATTGCCTTCTCAGTAGCGGAGACGCTCCGCGAACGGCAGTGCGCGGAGCGCAATCGCGACTGGTGAGGGTTCATCCGCCCAGTGCACATTGCCAAAGCGCGTGGTGCTCAATTGGACGATACGACAACTGATGTTGACGGCATGAACGCCTTCTTTATCTGAGTCGAAAGCTGGAGAGCTAAAGCAACGTACCTTTGCAGAGTTCTCCTGGTAGGTGCTGCATCAGCCGCACAAACCCAGATGGATCATCCAATCCCTGAGATACAATCAATGAGCCTTGAATAGCGCTGACCGCGTCTTCTGCACGCTGTTGGGCAAGTTCCTGATTTATACCACACTCAATGAGCACAGTGGCGATCGCATCAATCCAGACCCGATAAATTGCTTTTACTCTGTCATGAAACACATCGCGGGCGGAACCCAATAGCAAAATCGCAAATAAGCAAGGTTGCTTTCCTCCTTCATAGACTTCATTCACGCGATCGCACATATGCTGCAAGCGAGATAAGGGTTCGCCTCGGCTGTTGAGCGTTTGCAGAATATTTTGGTCTAACCAGCGTTCAAGATAATCCAGCATTGCTTCAACCATCTCATCCTTGCCGCCAGGGAAGTGATGGTAAAGGCTAGCTTTCCCTAATCCAGTTGCTTGAGAAATCTTGGATAGAGTTGCGCCATCGTAGCCATACTGCCGGAACAGGCGCATCAGGCTGGGAATATAGCTTTCTTTAGGCATTTATCTTAACTTTAAAGTTTTCTATTGACATTGTACCAAATGTTCGGTACATTAAATCTATACCGAACGAACGGTACAAATCAGAAGTAGAGAGTGTTTATGAACCGCCTTGAACCCAGTGATACTAAGCCGTGTGCAAAGAAAATGTCTAGCGTTTGGGATGTACTCTGTGCGGTCACGCTGGGTGCACCTTCGGCGTTCGCCTCTGTGTTTCCACTCTTAACGGGAATCACTTCCGGCTCATTGTCCGTTCTTTTCTGATTCGGTATTATCTAATGCAGGAGGACTAACCCATGATTAAGCTCTACGGTCACGAACTATCTGGTAACAGCTACAAAGCAAAATTAATGCTCTCGTTGCTGGGCTTAGACTACGAGTGGATTCAAGTCGATTTGTTGGCAGGGGCGCACAAACAGCCTGAGTTTTTAGCACTGAATTCGTTTGGGCAGGTGCCGGTGTTGGTTGATGAAAATACTGTTCTAGCTGATGCTCAAGCGATTCTCGTTTACCTGGGGAGGCAGTATGGTGGTGAATCCTGGTTGCCAACAGAGGCAGAACCGATGAGCCGCGTGATTCGATGGCTATCGACCACAGCGGGAGAAATTCGGCAAGGTCCAGAAGCCGCACGTTTGTACTACCTATTCAAAGCGACCAGCATCAATCTGGAACGCGCCAATCAGAAAGCAGAGTTCATCTTGACTCAATTGAATGATCATTTAGCAGATCGGCAATGGCTGGAGTTAGAACGCCCGACGATCGCCGATGTAGCAGTCTTTCCTTACGTTGCCCTCGCTCCCGATGGCAAAATTTCCCTAGACAATTACCCAAATGTACTTTCTTGGATCGATCGCGTCAAACATCTTCCTGGTTTTGTCGGCATGATTGGCATTGCAGAGCCTGTTGCAGCGTAAGGAGGGCATTATGCCACGTAAGTTTGGAGAAATTGCTTTTACACCTGAAGTGCAAGCCGCACAAGAACAACGGGGTTCGCGGCAGATGTATGAACGCTACATTGCAAATGGTCCTAACAATGATTCCATTACTCCCAAAATTGAAGAATTCATCGCTCAACTCGATGGGTTTTACTTGGGAACCGTCAGTTCTAATGGCTATCCCTATATCCAGTTTCGGGGCGGATCACCCGGTTTCCTTAAGGTACTCGATGAGAAAACCCTCGGCTTTGCCGACTTTACTGGGAATGTGCAGTACATCACGGTGGGCAATCTGTCTGGCAACGACAAAGCGTTTTTGTTCTTGATGGATTATCGGCATCGCAAACGCATCAAGATTTGGGGAACAGCCGAATATGTTGAAGATAATCCAGCATTGATTGAACGACTACGAGACTCAGATTATTCAGCCGAAGTGCAAGGCGCTATCCTCTTCCACGTAGAAGCCACCAGCGAGAATTGTCCTCAGCATATTCCCATCCGCTATTCAGAAACAGAAGTTGCAGCAATGATGGCTCCCCTGCAAGCTCGGATTGCCGAATTAGAACAGCAGTTGGGCGATAAGCCTCTGGCTTGACGCTACGCGTATCAGACTTCTTCAATTACTGCTGATGACACAAGTCATCAATTAGTAGGAGCAATCTGATGTCACAATCACTCTGGCTATTTGATCCCCGTCTGAACATGGTTGCAGACCACATCACAACCGCAGATTAGTACGATCTGATTGAAGGCTACTTCCCACCTGGCACACAAACCCGCTGCATTGCCACACGCGCTATTGGGAACAACTTTATGTGCTGTCCGGGGAGTTCACAGTCTGGGCAGGTGAGAATAAGGCTGTGCTGAATGCTGGTGAAAGCTTCCTGATTGCAGTTGGCACACGCCATGTAGTCGCCGCTGGCATCTAGAAGTAAATCATTCACTTTCATACAAGAAGGAGATTAACAATGACCACGTTATCTGGAAAAGTCGCACTCGTTACAGGTGGAACATAGCGAACGGTCTTTAAACCAATCAATTCCGGCTCATTCCTGATAGAACTTACGCTCCTTTGACAATTGCCAATCATCCGAACAGTATTGGAGATTAACTGTATGCAATGCGTTGATCGCACTCAAGCTGTTGCTGTGTGTCGCCCCCTTGGAGCCCTAGAGCATCTCTTCTGGCTCTACGACCGAGCTCATCCCTTCCATTTCGCTCTCACTGCACAAATCAAAGGAAGATTCAGCGTTCATCAACTTCAGCAAGCACTGACCCTCGTACAGCAACGGCATCCATTACTGCGAGTTCGCATTGCCCTTGATGAAGCAGAGCAACCTTGGTTTGTTGAAGACTCTGCCGCCATTCCACTGCGAGTTGTGCAGCGACAATCCGAACAACACTTTGAGCGAGAAGTTGAGCGAGAAATCGAAACACCCTTTGTCTGGTCGCAAGCTCCGTTAGTGCGTGTCGTCTTAGTTCACTCAGGCAATGATGCACAATTATCGGAATTAATTGTGACGTGCCATCACTCGATCGCAGATGGCATCTCGATTACTTACTTAATTCGAGATATTTTGCAAGCGATTGCGCTCCGCGCACTGCCCTCAAGGGCAATCGCCACACCCACTGCCTTGGGACAGTCTTTACCTGTTCCGCCGTCGCGAGAGGACTTGGTTCCAGGGAACGCCCCGGAAACGATTTCTGGGTTAAAGCCGATGCCTCAATTCACAAGGATGAGCGGTTCCTTCCCAGTTGTGCAACCGATGAGGCAAAATAACCGTCAATCGGTCAGTGCCAGTTCGCTTTCACCCGAAACAACGCTGTTGCTCCTGACTCGCTCTCGGCAAGAGCAAACGAGCGTTCATGGTGCGATTTGTGCCGCTTTTCTCTTAGCAATCCGCCAGCAAAATCATTCAGAACAGCCACAGAACCTCAAGTGTATGTCACCGATTAATCTCAGACCCTACTTGACATCTTTCAACCAGGAAGATGTCAGTCTCTGGATTAGTGCTGGACGGACATCGCACCACTTAAGCGCTGATGCCAATTTGTGGGATGTTGCCCGTTCTTTGAAGCAGCAACTCAATCAAATCATGACACCAGACAAGCTGTTTGAGGAAATTTTCCAAACTCAGCAATGGGCATCCACCCATCCCAGTCCCGATGTCGTCCTACAAGGATTTAAAGACCAACTATTCGACTCCGACATAGACGTTAGCAATCTGGGGCGACTGACGATCCAGCAACAGTATGGAGAGCTTGAACTTCAGGCAATCTATGGACCTGTTGTGAGGACAGGTGCCAAAAACGATCTGGGCGTGACGACTTTGGGCGATCGGCTATTTTTCACGCTCGTGTCTGAAGAATCGGTGATGTCGCGAGCGCAGTCGAAAACACTTCACGAGGAGGCAATACATCTACTGAAGGAGGCGATCGAATAGCAATGTGACATTCTCCACACACTGATTCGGAGTACCGAATGAGCGTGTGGGCTTCTCCAGGTCGCCCCGAAGAAATTTCCTGCTTCATTGGTCGCAAGACTTTGATACTGCAAGACTTGGGCTGATGGATTCCCTTGGTGGGATTCCGATGGCTCGCCCTGGTCGCCCCGAAGAAGTTGCCGAGCTTGTTGCTTTCCTGGTATCCGATCGCGCTTCTTATATCAACGGTACTAAATTCGTTATTGACGGTGGAACCATCCCGACAGTGTGAGATATTGCATATCGGGGGTAAGTTCTCGTGTTTTCGCAACTTGTTGCGGACGACTCTTTCACCTATTTCCGCAAGGAGGCTCACACCGTAATCTTTGATTCGGTGTTGAGAGGAATTGCGGGTTAAAAACGAAACGTCTCCCGACTAATGTTAATCGTAGATTAACAAAGGAAGTGGAGACAGTTCGATTCTTTGGATCTCCGGAAACACACAACGAAGAATTGTACTCTATGAGTATAATCACGTAGTGAGTAGGTCGAACTCATGGAACAAGTACTGACGCTAGGAAAGCAAACTCAACCCCACGCCGTTACAGTCTGAAAAACTGGAAGTGGTTCTTCATGCTTTTGCGGAAGCCTGCAATTACACTAATCAGATGGTAATCAAGCCAGAAATAACCAGTAAACTGACAATTCAGGGTATTGTTTACGAAGATTTGAGAGCCAAATTTGGGTTGCCAGCTAACTTAGCAGTCAGAGCTTGTGCCAGGGTCGGTGCTAATCGACTGACAGCCAAAAAGAAAGACAAACCCGTAAAAGCATTTAAGCCTACATCTGCTGATTATGATGCTAGGATTTTTGCTTTTAGAGAGAAGGATTGGACTGTTAGCTTGACCACATTATCTGGTCGAGAACATATCAAAATTAATGCTGGCAATTATCAACGCGGTAAACTTGCAGGGCGTAAACCAACAAGCGCTCAATTGTGCAAGCACCGCGATGGTCAGTACTATATCCACATTCAGCTAAAAGACGAAGTTCCTGATCCACATCCCACCAAAAAGGTCATTGGCGTTGATTTTGGTAGGCGAGATATAGCTGTAACCAGCAACGGCGACTCATGGGATGGGAAACAGTTAACCGAAACCAGAGATAGATACAGTAGAGCTAGGGCGTCTCTTCAAAAAAAAGCTTCCACACGCACAAGGTCTAGTCGGCGTAGATGTCGTCAGGTCTTGGCACGGCTATCGGGGCGGGAGAGACGATTTCAAGCGTGGGTAAACCACAATATCAGCAAAACAATCATCCAGCAAGCTAAAAGTGAAAAAGCGCTTGTAGCTCCACTCGGATTTAACAGGTATTCGTGAACGCACAAACCAAAAACCACGTAACAAAACAGAACGCCGTAGAAGTAACTCGTGGGCGTTCTATCAGTTGCGGATGTTTTTGGAATATAAGGGACTTAAGGACGGAGTGGAAGTTGTTGCTGTTCCTCCCGCCTACACGAGCCAAACCTGTAACCAATGCCTACACATTGGCTTGCGCTCTGACAAGAGATTCAAATGCGGTAATTGCGGGTTGTCCTGTGATGCTGATTTGAACGGAGCGAAAATGATTGCGTTATTGGGGCAGTCTGTAAACCTGCCTGGAGGCTCGAACGGTTTGTGCTGTAATCTCAGCACAGACTCTAACGGGCTACTGAAAGCCTACACGCTCACCGCAAGGTCAGTGTAGGTAGTTTACTTTTCGCTCAACTCAAAGCTCTCAACGAGGGAGGAATAAACCAGAGGAAATAGCCCTTTTAAGTTTAAGCTAGCTCTTGAACTCTCCACGCTTTGAAAAAACGTGGATTCTAGACTGTTGTTACGACCTGGGCTAAAAGCCACACTCCGTAACGTTGTCTCATGTTTTTGTAAAACACGTTGACGAGGGTAAGACAGCCCTACCCGCCTCGACCCTTCGACAAGCTCAGGGCTGTGCGGCACTTTCCTTCCTTCCAACCTTGAAGATTTTACGTGTTGAAGGCAACAATTAAGTTCTTCTCAACACAACCCCATATCCTCAGTTGTCATGGTTCAGCATGGCATCACGTTTGTTTTTGGAGTTTTTCATCCTGTGTTACCATGACATCAATATAACACATTAATGATGTCATGAGTAGGTTTAGTGCAAGATTCTTTAAAGAAGAGTATGAAGAATTGGCAAAACTAAGTAAACAAAAAGAGAGGTCAATAAATGAGTTAATCACAGAAGCCGTAAGGCAATACATTGAAAAAGAAACGCATAGCTAAAGCCCTCTGAGTCGGGCTTCGCCGTGAGCTCAGCCGAACGGTTTCATCCCCTGGTTAAAAACACAGATGTAGTTTTCCTCCGTGCGTCAAACTACATCTTCCCTTCGGGACGCTACGCGAACAGGGGTTCTCACCCTCCCACTATGTGTTGATAGAAACGCTTGAAATGCTATTTTACATTACCATGCTATGAACAATCCCGAAAATCCTCGACTACCCGTGCCGCCTTTCGATCATGAATCCGCTATCCAAAAAGTCCGAATCGCAGAAGATGCTTGGAATACACGTAACCCTGAACGAGTAGCACTTGCTTACACGTCAGATAGCGTTTGGCGCAACCGCTCAGAATTTCTATCCGGTCGTGAGGCGATCGTACAGTTCTTGACACGTAAGTGGCTTAAAGAATTGGACTACCGTCTTATCAAGGAGCTTTGGGCTTTTCGGGACAACCGAATTGCTGTCCGGTTTGCTTACGAATGGCATGATGATTCCGGCAACTGGTTCCGTTCCTACGGTAATGAGAATTGGGAGTTCGACGAATACGGATTCATGCGGTGGCGTATTGCCAGCATCAATGACCTGCCAATTCAGGAGAGCGAACGCAAATACCACTGGATACTGGGTCGTCGTCCCGATGATCATCCCGGATTGTCCGACCTCAATCTTTGAGAAGCCCAAGCAACGACCATATCACCCAGTTTTTGTCGTGTAAGGAGTCCACTGCTATGAATGCAAACAACGGCATTATCAACCAGCTCAGCCCGTATGCAGTGACTGAAACTATCGATCGCTTAGCAGCCATCCTTCAAGCAAAAGGCATCACCGTTTTTGCCCGCATTGATCATCAGGCGGAAGCCGAAAAAGTCGGACTAAGCTTGTGTCCGACGCAGTTGTTGCTGTTTGGCAACCCGAAAGCCGGAACTCCGCTCATGGTGGCAGAGCCGACTCGCGCCCTGGATTTACCTCTGAAAGTACTGGCTTTCGGGTTGCGACTGACGGCAAGGTGTGACTGAGTTACAACGATCCCAATTACTTAAAACAGCGATTCTCTCTCTAATGAGTTGGTGAAGAAGATCGCTGTCATTGCAGCTTTAATCCATCAAGCACTCCTTTAATCAACTTATTTGTTGATTAAAGGAGTGCTTGACCATTTACCTAATTAAAAATTCTGTTAACGATTTTAAGAACGGAGGGTGGAGTGGTGTACTCTGTTATTTGCAACTCATGGATCGTCTCCGCAGTACCAAGCAAATTGTGACAGCGTGCAATACCTGTATTTTAGGGGTTTGAGCAGCGCCTCCCAGATTTCGGGAGGAACTGCCTCCGCACGCCATCAAAATGCTGTCCAAAACTTTGGAGCTAAAGATGAAACTCATCTCTGTCAACATAGGACTTCCGCGTGAAGTCAGCTGGAAAGGAAAAACCGTTAGCACTGGAATTTTCAAAGAGCCAGTCAGCGAACGGGTTATGGTGCGATCGCTCAATTTAGACGGTGATAAGCAAGCCGATCTAACCGTTCATGGCGGAGCAGACAAAGCAGTTTATGTCTATCCATTCGAGCATTACGATTACTGGCAAAGTGAATTGCCTGACACAGAGCTACCGTTAGGCATCTTTGGTGAAAATTTCACGACCACTGGGTTGAAAGAAGAGGAACTGAACATTGGGGATCGCTTTGCGATCGGCACTGTCAAACTGATGGTGACACAACCTCGCCTACCCTGCTACAAACTTGGGATTCGGTTTGGACGACCGGATATGGTTAAACGATTTCTCGCAAGTCGTCGAACCGGATTTTACTTCCGTGTTTTGCAAGAGGGCGAAGTGGGAGTCGGAGACACTCTAGAGTTGGTGAGCCGGGACTATAACAACATCACTGTTGCCGATATCACTCAACTTTATGTTCGTGAGCAGGACAATCCAGAGTTACTTCACCGCGCTGCTCAACTGGAAGCTTTACCTGAAAGTTGGCGCGATTATTTTCGGCAGCAGCATCGTTAGGGTAGGGGATGGATTAACCTGCTAGATTAACGGTAGGTTGGATGGAGGTATGAAACCCAACGCTATTCAGAAAAAGGGGATGTTTGATTCACCCCAGTGCATTGCTCACCTCATCGACATAACCTATACAAAGTTAAGGAGATTATCATGACCGACAAAATATGGCTCATTACAGGTGCCTCACGGGGCTTTGGAGCTGAAATCGCAAAGGCGGTTTTGGCAGCAGGTGACACATTGATTGCGACGGCACGTAATCAAACGGATCTGCAACTCCTTGGTTCAAGCGAACATCTGTTGACATTGAGTATGGATGTGACGAACGAAGCTCAGGTGCAGGCGGCGGTTGCAGCAGGATTGGACAGATTTGAACGAATCGATGTGCTGGTCAATAATGCTGGATTCGGCTTGTTGGGGGCGATCGAAGAGAGTAGCTCGGAGGAGGTTGAGAGCATTTATCGAACCAACGTCTTTGGACTGCTGAACGTAATCCGTGCCGTGCTGCCCAGTATGCGTCAACACAGATCTGGACACATCATTAATCTCTCATCAATCGGTGGCTATCGTGCCCCCGCAGGCTGGGGGATATACAGCTCGACAAAGTTTGCGGTGGAAGGCATTACCGAAGCCCTGCATGATGAGTTGTCACCGTTGGGGATTCATGCAACCGTTGTTGAACCAGGATACTTCCGTACTGATTTTCTGGAGAGCAGTTCACTCCGCAAGACCACAACACAAATCCCTGATTATGCTGAGACGGTTGGCAAAACCCGTGATTTTGCCGCTGGACACAATCACCAGCAACCTGGAAATCCGACCAAACTTGCGGCTGCAATCCTCCAGCTTGCAGCCGCAGACAAGCCACCTCTGCGATTACCTTTGGGCACGGATACTCTTCAAGCAATTGCCGACAAAAACGCTTACGTCGAGCAAGAGATAGCAGTCTGGCGCACTTTGGCTGAATCCACAAACTACTGATAGTTCAATCACGTTGGAGAACACGATATGAGTCATACAACATTTCGCACGATCACGAGCGATGGTTTAGACATCTTCTATCGAGAAGCTGGAGAGCGCAGTAATCCAACGATTCTACTACTGCACGGTTTCCCAACCTCCTCCCACATGTTCCGCAATCTCATACCTGCGCTTGCCGATCGCTTCCATCTCGTTGCGCCTGATTATCCTGGTTTTGGTAACAGTTCGATGCCAACTGTGAATGAGTTTGACTACACATTTGATCACCTGGCTGAGATTGTGGAGAAATTTATTACCGCGATCGATCTCAAGAAATACAGTCTTTATGTGATGGATTATGGTGCTCCCATTGGCTATCGCATTGCAGCTAAATATCCAGAGCGAGTGGAAGCACTAATTGTGCAAAATGGGAATGCCTACGAGGAAGGATTGCGGGAGTTTACGGAACCGATTAAGGCATACTGGCAAGATCCTTCTTCTCTTAATGCTAAAAAGCTTAGAGACTTTCTCACCCTGGAAGGAACGAAGTGGCAATACACTAACGGCGCTCGCAATCCGGAAGCAATTAGCCCCGACACCTGGAACATGGATCAACTCTTCCTCGATCGCCCTGGGAATGCTGAGATTCAAATGGCGCTGTTTTATGACTATAGAACTAATCCACCGCTCTATCCACAATGGCAGGAATATTTCCGCAAATATCAACCTCCCACCCTGGTTGTTTGGGGTAAAAACGACGACATCTTTCCTGTCGAAGGCGCTTATCCTTACCAGCACGACCTGAAAGATATTGAGTTCCATTTACTCGATACCGGACATTTTGCTTTGGAAGAAGATGGGAACGCGATCGCAAACTACATCATTCAATTTCTCGCGTCACGGCTGCAACCCATCCCCGTGTAATCGGTGCTGAAGGTCGTTGAGCAATCTTACTAGAACACCGATTGTCGAGAAAACCTTAAAATTATTCTAATTTGACGTATGCCAAGAAGAACCACCAGTTTTGACAGTAAAGGTCTGAAGTGTTCCGTCACATTCTACACTCCAGATAAAGCCGTATCTGGCGATCGCTATCCAGCGATTATCATGGCTCATGGCATTGGCTTGACTAAAGAGATGGGTCTACCACAGTTTGCTGAGCGTTTCGTTCAAGCTGGGTTCGTCGTCTCGCTGTTCGATTATCGCTACCTGGGTGCCAGTGAGGGAGAGCCTCGTGGACAAATGCTCCCTGCCGAGCAGCAAGAGGATTATCGCAATGCTATCACCTGGACTCAACTCCAAAGTGAAGTTGACCCTAATCGCATCGGTGTTTGGGGCTTCTCCTATAGCGGTGGTCATGTGCTGCATCTGGCGGCATTTGATAGGCGCGTGAAAGCCGTCGTGGCACAGATGCCTACAGTGAATGCGTTTCTTAACTCCCGTCGCCTGACTTCACCCCTTGAACTCGATGAACTCACAAAGTTGCTTTCACAAGACCGAATCAAACGGTATCAAACCGGGGGAGTGAGCTACTTTCCCCTGGTTGCCCCGCCCGGACAACCTAGCTTCCTGCCAACACCCGATGCATTCACCTGGGTTGAATCAGCTAAAAGCGCCAGCGAAGGACGATGGGAGAATCGCATCACCTTTGAATCGATCGAACACTGTCTCTATTACGAACCCGTTCCTCACCTTGAGGCGATCTTTCCCACTCCGCTATGTCTGATTGCAGGCGAGAAGGACTTTCTAGCATCTCCTGATTTAATCGCCGGTGTCTATGCGCGTGCGATGGAGCCGAAGTCCTTCACAATCTTGAAGGGCGGACACTTCGACGGCTTCCAGGGAGAGGGCTTCGAGATTGCCAGCACAACTGCCGTGAAATGGTTTGAGAAATATCTGAAACAGGTTGAAGTTCCTGTCTTGGAAGTTGCTGCTGCTTAACGATTCATGCGATCGGTCTGCTGGCGTTGGCACGATTGTTCTAAAGCCCTAAACCCCATGAAATCTACTGCAAAAATAATGGTGCTATGTCTATGTCTATCACACAACGTTTAGCGGACTTAGGGCTGACTTTACCTCAGCCTCCACAGGCATTGGGACAGTATCATCCTTGGGTCAGAACCGGGGATCTCATCTTTGTGTCAGGGCAAATTCCTCTGGTCAATGGCGTATTGAAGTACGCAGGCAAATTAGGAGCAGATTTGGATGATGCAGACGGTTATCAAGCCGCCAAGTTAGCAGGACTGAATGTTTTGGCTCAACTGCACGCTGCAACCCAACAGTTTGAAACGCTAGATAGTATTGTGCGCCTGGATGGACATATCCAATGTGTACCGAACTGGTATAACCATGCCGGGGTACTAGATGGGGCATCGGATTTATTTGCACAAGTTTTGAACAATCGGGCGGGTCACGCACGGACAGTCTTTGGACAAACAACCTTACCGCTCAATGCTGCGGTGGAATTGGTCGTCACAGCATCGGTACGATAGGCTACAAAATCATTCGCTGCGGTCAATTTACATCTGCCCCACCATTGAGTTCTGAAGACTGAGATAAAATCCTCACCACTGCACCTAAGTACGGCATCGAGATTATTCCCCCGCCTGCTGAGCAATGACAACACGAGGACTCACCGTAAAACTTCCAGAACTTACATTCGATCTCAAATGGATTTCATAAACAAGGAGTAAATCTCATGACTACATATCGCACAATCTCGATCGATGGTTTAGATATCTTTTATCGGGAAGCTGGTTCCCGTGACAATCCAACAATTCTGCTGTTGCATGGCTTTCCGACCTCATCTCACATGTTCCGCAACCTGATCCCTGCACTTGCTGATAAATTCCATCTAGTTGCCCCCGATTATCCAGGTTACGGTAACAGTTCTATGCCAACTGTGGATGAGTTTGATTACACATTTGATCATTTGGCCCAGATCGTAGAGAAGTTTATTACTGCGATCGACCTCAAGAAATACAGTCTTTATGTGATGGATTATGGTGCTCCCATTGGCTATCGCATTGCAGCTAAATATCCAGAGCGAGTGGAAGCACTAATTGTGCAAAATGGAAATGCCTACGAGGAAGGATTGCGTGAGTTTTGGGACCCGATTAAGGCATACTGGCAAGACCGTTCTCCTGAGAATGCGGACAAGCTCAAATACCTTGTCACTTTGGAAGCCACGAAGTGGCAATATACCAATGGCGTTCGCAATCTGGAAGCGATTAGCCCGGATACCTGGACGATGGATCAACATTTCCTCGATCGCCCTGGTAACGGTGAGATTCAACTGGCACTGCTATATAGCTATGGCACGAACCCGCCATTATATCCACAATGGCAGGAGTATTTCCGCAAATATCAACCTCCTACTTTAATTGTCTGGGGCAAGAACGATTACATCTTCCCTGCCGAGGGCGCTTATCCCTACCAGCGCGACCTGAAAGACATTGAGTTCCATTTACTCAATACCGGACATTTTGCCCTGGAAGAGGACGGGGACGTGATCGCAAACCATATCGCTCAATTTCTCACGTCACGGCTGTAACCCATGCCTGTCTATTGAGAACAAAGAAACACCACTTTGATTTCTGTTGATTTTCTTAAGCTATGAATCAAGCAATGAAAACGATTGAACGAGTAAGATACTCGTAGTCAACAAAGTTTTAGAGGATTTACAGATGAAGATTTTTGTTGCCGGGGCAACAGGAGCGATCGGTCGCCCCATACTCGACCAATTACTTGCCAGAGGACACAACGTTGTAGCGCTGACTCGCTCTCCAGAAAGAGCACAGTCGTTAGTGGAACAGGGAATAGAACCTGCGATCGCGGATGTATTCGACGCAGAGTCAGTTAAAGCGGCTGTCATTCGCGCTCAACCAGAGGTGGTGATTGAACAACTCACCGCTCTACCCAGAACTTACACTCGCGAATCCATGAATGCGACAGCGGCTCTGAATACGCGGATTCGGTCGGAAGGGGGAGGCAATGTGCTGGCGGCAGCAAAGGCAGCAGGGGTGCGCCGTTTCCTGAAACAGTCGATGGCCTTCTGGGGAATTCCCGGTGCTGGATTGGCAGATGAGGAAACCCCGTTATCGCTTGATGCCTCCCCCGCCGTTGCCGCCGATGCTCGTCTCGTCATTGAGACTGAACGTCGTTTGCTCCAAACGCCTGACCTGGAAGGAATTGCTTTACGCTATGGCTTCTTCTACGGACCTGGCACTTGGTTCAACTCGGACGGTGATGTAGGACAACAGGTGCGGCAGCAACAGCTTCCGATTGTGGGCAATGGGGATGGGGTCTGGTCGTGGATACACATTGAGGATGCCGCGGTCGCCACCGTTGCTGCTGCAGAGCAGGGCAATCCTGGTGTTTATCTGATTGTGGATGATCAGCCTTTAGCGGTGCGCGACTGGCTGCCTGCGTTTGCTCGATCGCTGAATGCTCCACCCCCGCCACGGGTATCGGTTGAGGATGCTCTCAAAATGGAGGGTGGTGCGGACATTGTTTACTACCAGACTCAGATGCGAGGTGCCTCGAATGCCAAGGCAAAACGCGAACTGAATTTTCAGCCGCGACCGTTGGAATGGGTAGTTGACACCACCGTGGCTCATGCCAGTTAACAAGTTAAGGGAGAAGACAAGATGAAGATTGCTCAATATGGAACAGCGATCGTAGTCATGCACGCGCTCCTTCATGGACTGCACGGCTTAGCGCATCAGGAAATCCCAGTTCCCCTTTCTCTGCTTCAGGGTTTGTTTGTGGGTGTTGTGGTGATATTGGCTCCCATTATTGCAGCGGGTTTACTCTGGACGCCGTTCCACCGCATCGGTAGCTGGCTCTTGCTGGGTTCAATGGCAGGCTCACTCCTTTCTGCAATCTACAATCATCACTTGGTCATTAGCCCCGATCATGTTTCTCAAGTTTCCTTTGAAGGATGGGGCTTGCTTTTCCAAGTCACCGCTTACCTGATGTTAATTGTCGATGGATTGGGATGTTGGATTAGTGTATTGGCGTTGAGAACGATTCAGCCACCAGAGAAGGCAATATAAGTTCCTCTCAACGGTTTTAACCACTATCGTCCCCTACTGTTCCGGTTTACGTACCGGTGTGGGAATGCCATGAGTGAAAAACACGGCCGATCAAGCGTAAGTTCTCGTGGTTTCACAACTCACAGCGGATGGCTCAAAACTCAACAACCATAGACTCATCATGATAAAACTAGGAGAAATTCATGATCACTGCCAAAATTCTCGCTTTTGCCGGGAGTGCTCGCCAAGATTCTGTCAACAAAAAACTGGTGAAAATTGCCGTTGAAGGAGGTGACTTCTCCCGACGCTCACCCGTTCCGGGTAGAGCGCGGGCTTCTCAAGATCGCTCTTGAGCCTTCCTGGATAACCACTTATCTAGGCAAAAAGCCCCTGACAGTACGGCAAGACCAGGCAGTTTCCTTTCCCCGTCGTCCACGGGTACTACATTATCAAGCCCACGAATTAACACCATTTGAGCCGCAGCATGGTCGCGATGAGTAGAGTATTGACACTCAGGACAATTATGGACTCTATCCTCAAGAGTTTTAGACACAGCCGCTTGGCAATTGGGGCAAGTCTGGGATGTGCCATTGGGGTTGACTTTCTCAAAGTACACCCCACGCTTCCAACAAACCCATTCCAACAAACTCAAGAATGCTCCAAACGATGCGTCAACGCATTCTTTCCTGAGCATCCCTCTATTGAGTCCAACAGTGTTCAGATCTTCTGCAAAAATAGTCTGCGCTTGGTCGCAAAGCTTGTGGGCATTTTTCAGATGAAAGTCTTTGCGACGGATGGCGATATGGTGATGAAGTTTGGCTACCTTAATCTGTGCTTTTTCCCAGTTTTTAGAACGTCTTTGTTTCCTTGCGGCTCTGCGTTGCAGCACTTTCAGCCTACTTTGCACAGTCTTAAAGAACTTCGGACGTTCGACATAACTGCCATCAGAAGAGGTGATAAACCGCTCCAGTCCCAAATCAATACCAATAGCACGACCATGAACAGGTACGTCAGGAACGCTGACATCCGATTGGATGGTTGCGACGATATACCATTGAGTTCCTCTGCATCGAGACGATACTCTGACTTGCTTAACAGCAAACCCATCAGGGATAGGTCGATGCAAGGTTATAGGAACAAGACCAATTTTGGGCAGTTTAATTTGGTGCCCAACGATGGGACTCTCTTTAAACTGCGGAAACAGAAACGACTTGAATTGTCCGTACTTCTTAAATCTAGGAAACCCAAAGTTTCGCTTGCGGAAGTTCTCCCAAGTGTTATGCAGGCGTTTAATTACGTCTTGCAATACCTGAGAATGAACATCCTTGAGTCCTGTCCATGTTTCCTTGAGTACAGGCAGTTGACGCTTTTGCTCCATGTATCCCGGAAAAGGGACATCTGCACTGATGATGTATTCCTTTTCCAGAGAACACCTGTCAACCATGCACTTGCGACTATTCATCCAGTCTTTGAGTTCTCGCAAGGCATAGTTATAAAGCCTGCGACAACTTTCTAACCAGGCAAGCATTTGAGCTTGCTGGTTGGCGGCTGGATAAATTCGGTACGTGTAGTTCATGGTTAGCATTGCAGTAGTTTAGCACAGGTAGTGAGTTATGCTAAGTTATCGCCAACCCACTACATTTATTGGTCGCCTCCGTTCCTACGGCGACCCGCCTTATATCCCGACGCTCAAATGGTGCGGGGTACTCGCTCTCGTCGGCTCGATGTATCCCCGCCAGAAGCGAGCGCGGGGCTTACGGCGATTTAGCTAAACAAAGTAGAGCATTTCAACGTTTAGTGATCCAAACGGTAAAGGTTGAGTGCTCCAGAAGGTGAAGGTGCGGCTTCCTGGGTTGACACCACCGTGGCTCTTAGTTAAACGGAAACCTGCCACTTACCTAAGCAGCATGGTTTCATCGCAAATTGACTGCGTCTGGGTATGAAAAAGTTTGACCAGTAGATTTCAACAACATTGGAGAACAACAATTATGACTCAAGCAGCGAATCCAGCCGATCCAACCCCTCCAACCCTAGAAGGGAAACTGGCTCTGTTACGGAAATTAAGGGATGAATTGGGCAGCGGTGATACCATTCGTCGTCTCTTTTTTGGCGACCTGGAACCCATTGCTCTTCAACCCGGAGGAGCGAATACCGTGGTTCATCTTTATAACAAAGTTAATGATGTCACGATTGCCTATTGTACTTCCTACGATGTCTTTCTGGCTGCTCGTCCGGGACGAGTTACCGAGTTTGACCCGGCTGAGATCAAATAAGCGACTGGGCTAACCGGATGCAAAATTTTGGGTTCTGTCGCAAGAATCGTTGAGCACGATGCTCTCAGGCAGAAAGTGCGCCACTTGAAGCGGGTGGAAACAGCCATCTCAGTTGAGAACAACTCACTGCGGATGGCTCAAAACTCAACAACCATGTTCTTTAAACTATCAGAGGTGTTGTCATGAAAATTGTTGTCATTGGTGGCAGTGGGCTGATTGGTAAGAAGCTTGTGAGCAAGCTACAGGAGCGCGGACATGAGGCGGTGGCAGCATCCCCTTCTTCAGGTGTCAACGCTGTTACAGGTGAGGGACTGGCTGAGGTGTTAGTGGGTGCTCAAGTTGTTGTCGATGTGACGAATTCACCCTCCTTTGAGGATGCGGCGGTGTTGGAGTTCTTCCTTCAGTCATCCCGGAACCTGCTGGCGGCGGAGGCAGACGCTGGTGTGGCTCATCACATTGCAGTATCAATCGTCGGTGCCGATCGCATCCCTGATAGCGGCTATATGCGTGCGAAAGTTGCTCAGGAAAAGTTGATCCAGTCCGCAGCAATACCCTATACAATTGTTCGCGCTACGCAGTTCTTTGAGTTCATCGAGACGATCATCGCTCAATTCCCCACCGATGGACAAACGGTTCGCTTGCCCTCTGCCTTTATCCAGCCCATCCTGTCGGAGGACGTTGCTGACGCGTTGGTCGATATCACACTGGGAGCGCCAGTAAACGGCATTATCGATTTAGCTGGTCCAGAGCGGTTCCGTTTCGAGGAAATCATCCGCCAATTCCTGAGTGCAACTCACGACTCACGTCAGGTGGTTGTAGACACTCACGCCCGTTACTTTGGTGCAGCGTTGAACGATCAGCTCGTTCCGCAGGGCAACTCGCTCATCGGCTCGACCCGTTTCGAGGACTGGCTCAACCGCTCTATCGCTTAAAGATCAGCAATGAGAATTCAATGCTGACATCGGTTGAGTTGAGGACACAAAGCCCAACATCCCGCAACTGCGTTCGCGCGTGCAAAGCTCAACTCAACCTACACATGTCTGATCCGCGATCGGCTTGATTCAGCATGAGGACACATCAGACTGATTTATATTCACCAATTCGTGTTCACGTTTGTATTCACGCAAGGAGAACCCAAATGTTTACTCGATTTCTTCACGGATTTGCATTCGCAGCACTCTCCATATTCGCAGCTTTTTCCGTATTCACAGCACTCCCCGTATTCGCAGCTTCAGCCGATGTGTTGGCTGAAAAGGTAACGTTGGTCTTCGATCATGCCCTTCCCAATGTGCCCGGCAAGAGCATGAAAGTCCAGTTGGTCGAATATGCGCCAGGTGTCTCATCGCTCCCTCACACCCATCCAGACTCGTCTTTCATCTATGCAACAGTCCTGGAAGGTGCGATTCGTAGCAAAATCAATGATAATCCGGAGCAGGTGTATCACGCTGGTGAGAACTTTTTTGAATTACCTGGCGATCATCATCGTGTCAGCGCAAATACCAGTGATACTGAACCCGCACGCCTGCTAGCAGTGCATGTCGTCAATACCAATGAACAGAACCTGGTCATAAACGACAAAGAGTAAGACGCACGCATTGCAGTAAAATACATCTGTTCTTTACATCTGAAGGCAAAAGAATTACTCGACAAAGGTATCCATGTAGTCAGTACCGATGAAATGACAGGCATCCAAGCTTTGCAGAGAGCTTACCCGGCTCAACCCATGAAACTGGGACGAGTAGAACGCATCGAATTTGAATATATTCGTCGTGGAGTTGTGGCACTGATTGCAAACTGGCATATTTCATGGCAACAGGTACTGATGCGGATGCCAACGTTAGTTACTACGGTGTTGAGATTGACAAGAATTTAGCAGAGGCGACAAGGAGAACGTAATGGTTACTCAAGAAAACTCACAAGCGGTAAAAGTTTTGGAAGTCGCAGATGATCCGCGTCTTTCCAGAGAAACGAAGGAATTTTTGAAAGTGTTGAATTCAAGTGGTGTGGGTTTAGAGACACTACCTCCACTCGAAGCACGTCAAGTACTTGTGGATGGACAGGCTTCCGTTAAAGTCGATCTTTCAGGCATTGAGGAGTCTGAGAAGACGATTACCGCTGACGGTTATCCGATTACGCTCAATATCGTGCGACCTGAAGGTGTCAAAGGCACATTGCCTGTTTTCATCTTTATTCATGGCGGCGGTTGGGTGCTGGGCGATTATCCAACACACAAGCGCATGGTTCGCGATCTCGTCGTGCTTTCAGGTTTTGCGGCTGTATTTGTCAACTACACTCCAACTCCAGATGCTCAGTATCCACAAGCTATCAATGAGATCTATGCCGCTACCAAATGGGTCGCCGAACATGGTGAGGAGATTGGTGTTGATGGCAAAAATCTGGCAGTAGTCGGAAACAGTGTCGGCGGTAACATGTCAACGGTAACCACGTTGATGGCGAAAGCGAAAGGGGGTCCGCATATTAAGTTGCAAATCTTAATGTGGCCGCTCGTAGACGCTAATTTTGAAACGGATTCTTATCACCAATTTGGCGAGAAACGTTTTTTGAGCACATCTACAATGAAGTGGATGTATGACATGTACATCCCTGACCCAGAAAAGCGCAAAGACATCTATGCCTCCCCCTTACAGGCTACTGTTGAGCAGCTAAAAGGATTGCCTCCGGCGTTAATTCAGCTCGCGGAAAGCGATATTTTGCATGATGAAGGCGAAGCGTATGGACGCAAGCTAGATGAAGCCGGGGTAGACGTGACAACCGTGCGCTACAACGGCATGATTCATGACTTCGGACTGCTGAATGGTTTGGCTGAGCTTCCGGCAACCCGTTCTCTTTTTGTCCACGCAGCGGCTGAACTGAAGAAACATCTGCAATAGGCAACGATCGTTTCTTTTACCGCCAGTTGCAATGAATCCTCGTTCTTGTCATAAAGACGAAAAAACCAAACTATTATCTAAAGATACCCACATTCTACAGGTAAACTACTCCCGCCTTGCTTACGCGGAGGCGGGAGCTTCTAATAGCCCTCCAACAGTCTTATCCAAAGGACAAGACAACCAGGAACCTTTATCGGGCTGGTTTACAAGGCAGCCCCCAAGCAAAGCAATTACCAAAGAACCGTTAGTGTCTGCGTCCCCGATCCAACCGCAGTTCGTATTAATGCACTTAAATTTCTTATCGGTTCTTACGCCAATGTGCAGGCAACAATTGCAGGTTTGACTTGTATAAGCAGGGGGAACAGTTATTACTTTTACGCCTTCTTTTATCCCCTTGTACTCTAGGAAAAATCGCAACTGATAAAACGCCCAAGAGTTAGAACGCCTACGCTCTGTTTTATTCCTGGGCTGTTCGTTTGTACGTTCGCGAATTCCTGTCAAATCTTCTATTGCTACCGTACAACTGTTATCTTTGGCTTCGGCAATTATGCTCTTGCTGATATTATGATTCAGCCATTGTTGAAATCTTCTTTCTCTTCCCGATAACCGTTTCAAAATCTGTCTTGCTCTACGACGAGTAGACCTTGTGCCTTGGGAAGCTTTGCGTTGTAAAGAAGCTCGCACTCTGGCATATTTATCTCGGATTTGATTTATTTGTTTTCCATCCCAACCCTTATCTGTACTAGTTTTAGCAATTTCCCTACGTCCGAAATCAACCCCGATTACGTTAGTTGTTCGGTTTGATTTCGGAGCCTGAGATTTCAGTTGAATATGCACGTAAAAATTACCATCTTGGTGCAAGCAGACAGTAGCCGAAGTTGGCTTTTGTCCTGCTAATTTACCACGATGGTAGTTACTGGCATTTAGAGAAATCCTTTCTCTTCCCCTAACCGTACTTAAACTAACCGTCCAGTCCTTTTCTCTGAAGGTAAAAGTATCCTTATCACAATCAAAACTGGTCGGCTTAAATGCCTTAACTTTCTTACCTTTGTGCTTGGCAGTTAAGCGATTAGCTCCAACTCTAGCGCAAGCCCTGATTATATGGTTAGACACCAAGTTGAACTTGTTTTTGGCATCGTTGTAGATGACTGCCTGGATTGAGTTGCGATTAGTTAAAGTCGGTTTGACCGAAGAATTGATGAATTCACAGCACGACGCGAACTCGGTTGCAGTATCCTTAAGTTTGGCATACTGCTCTGAGTCGGGTTGAAGTCTTACAACTAGCGTCAGTACTTGATTCATAGGTAAAATATTACCACAAGTGTAGAAAGTTGGCAAGCTCAGGGGTATCGAACCCCATCGCTTGCCCGCTCTCCCCCTACGGCTTGCCTTCGGCTGAAGCCGTAGCCCCTCGCGATTCAGGTGGGATAGCTTCGCTGCTGCCTAAGCGCAAAGCGCTCAGCATGAGCGTTCGGCAGATCGCAAAATCTTGTATTTTAGATGAGGGATTGTCAGTTTGTAAGCAACTCTTATCAAAGAAAGGGACGAGGCATACTGCGGCGCACAAAACGAAAAAAATGTCAATTTTTATACAAAAAAGTCCTTTGTGCTCTGCCATACGGTAAGACAGCCCCCTAGCTTAGTCATAGGGATTCCCTGTTCCCTTTTAATAAGGTTTGAATTTGGATTCCACCTTTAGTTGGAGCCAACCTTCCATTTTAAGATGGACTGATTTATCAATCACTCTACTGTGAAAAAGTTTCAACTCAACGTGGACGACTTTTTAGAGTTAATTGCATATATTGAAATCATGCAAACATTGATAGCAATGCCCGTTGCAAGATCTAAGGCTGCTGGAGATATCGAATGTCGTAGAGCCGAACGAGTAAATTATCATCTTTTTGCCATCTGTTACAAGCAACTCTTTCAACCTCAACAATTACAGGACTCATCCAAAATGAAAAAACTAGAAGGAAAAGTCGCTCTTGTCACCGGCGGTACCTCCGGCATCGGTCTTGCCACTGCCAAGCGCTTTGTTGCCGAAGGTGCCTATGTCTTCATCACCGGTCGTCGCCAAACTGAACTTGATGCCGCCGTGAAAGCGATTGGTGAAAACGTCACG
This sequence comes from Scytonema sp. PCC 10023, assembly GCF_963920835.1. Classification (NCBI taxonomy): domain Bacteria; kingdom Bacillati; phylum Cyanobacteriota; class Cyanophyceae; order Nostocales; family Scytonemataceae; genus Scytonema; species Scytonema sp. PCC 10023. Next base: position 14,513 of record NZ_CAWUDP010000053.1, on the reverse strand, counting down.
GGTGTTCAGAGCGATGCCTCCAAACTGGCAGACCTCGATCGCCTGTTCGCCACAATCGAGCAAGAGCAAGGACACCTCGATGTGCTCTTCGCCAATGCTGGCGGTGGAGAACTCGCCCCACTCGGCTCCATCACCGAAGAACACTTTGACAAAACGTTCAACACTAACGTCAAAGGTCTGCTGTTCACCGTGCAGAAGGCACTGCCTCTGTTGCCAGAGGGCGCTTCCATCATTCTGAACGCCTCAACCACTTCTATCATGGGCACCCCAGCCTTCAGTGTTTACAGTGCGACTAAAGCGGCCGTGCGATCGTTTGCCCGTAATTGGACACTCGACCTCAAAGAGCGCAAGATCCGGGTTAACGCTATTAGTCCTGGCGTAGTTCCTACTCCTGGTTACGATCACTTGGGACTGAGTGGTGAGCAGGTGCAGGAATTCGTGGATAGCCAAGCCAGCACCATCCCCTTGGGAAGAGTAGGCACACCCGATGAAATTGCCAAAGCCGTTGTCTTTCTCGCTTCAGACGACAGCAGCTTTGTGAACGGCATCGAGCTGTTTGTCGATGGCGGTATGGCACAGATTTGAAGCGCTCTAAAAGCGATCGCAAGAGTTTGAACAGCGCTTCCCAGGTCTACTTCAATGCGCTTTTTTAAAACAGGCGAACCAGTAAGTTAATAACGTAACTAAAAAGGAGTTCAATCATGCAGAACATCACGCTTGACACTATCACTCAAGCTGTCGTTAATCATGGCGATCGCGGCAAATCTCATCCACGACTATATGAAATTTACACAAGCTTAATTCAACATTTACATGACTTTGTGCGCGAGGTGAATTTAACTGAATCAGAATTACAGCAGGGACGTAATTTTCTCAACCAGGCAAGTCATCACACTCAGGAGATTCCCACTGGAGAGATCCATCTGTTGACGGACCTACTAGGGATCTCAGAGTTGGTAGAACTGCTGGGCGATGCTCATCGCGGCACAGAAAGCAATTTAGAAGGACCATTGTATGTGCCGAATGCACCAGAACGGCAGATGGGCGATCGCTTGGGCATTGATCCAGAAGGCGACACGCTTTTCCTGTCAGGCAGGGTTTTAGATGTCAACGGTCAGCCGATCGCTAATGCCCTGATTGATGTGTGGCAACCGAATTCCAAGGGACTGTATGACATTCAGGATTCATCTCAGCTTCAGGGAAACTTCCGAGGGCGTTTCAAAACAGATGCCAGTGGCAAGTATATGTTTGAAACTGTGGTGCCCCTAGGTTACAACGTGCCAGCCAGTGGTCCATCTGGCGAGTTGCTGCGACTCTTGGGACGGCATACCTGGCGGGCGGCTCACATCCATTTCAAAGTCAGTGCCCCGGAGTACACTTCGCTGACAACACAAATTTTTATTGCTGGCGATCCTCACCTGGATTCAGATACAACCTTTGCAGTGCGAGCGGCGATCATTCAATTGCAAAAGCACGAAGCACCGGATGAACTCAAGGCGCACAATCAAAATAAACCGTTTTTCTCGGCTGAGTTTGATTTTGTGTTGAAACCCGTTACAAACAGCGAAAACCTATAAAGCAACGGCTAAACATTATGTCTACACCAGCGATTCAAAATAATCCGCTAATTGGCATTTGGAAGTTAATTTCTGCAATCGCCATCCAGCCAGATGGAACGATTAACTCACAGGTGTATGGTACTCATCCTGTTGGCTACATCACTTACACATTGGATGGTCACATGATGGTGATGTTTTCCAGAAGCGATCGCTCACCGCTGAGTCAAGAGGTTCAATCGCCGTTAAGTCCAGAAATGCAATCCCTACCCGTTGAAGAGCTTGCTCAAGCATTCATGACATTTAGTGCTTACGCTGGAACTTATACGTTGAGTCACAACACAGTGACTCACCAAATCGAAATTGCATCGATTCCTAATCGGGTTGGTACAACGTTAGTTCGCACCTTTACTCTGAGTGAGAACCGAGTAACGCTCTCGACGCCGCCAGTTTTGAGTGATGGCGTTGAAACAGTTTTCGAGTTGGTGTGGGAGCGCATGTGAAGTACCCCATGAGTGCTTCGCTGAAAAAGGGGCTTCCAATTCCAGTTCCGCAACGACGGTCTTATTCGTATGAGTGGGCTTCCCGCTTCATCCGCCGATGCCTCCTCAAACACGCCAGAACCCTAGGTCAGGAAACCCTCCTGCAGTACTGGCTTTCGTGTTTGATTTGGTCTGACTCCGCGTCCACAGGCAGACACCCGCCTCCCGCAGGTGTATAGCTTTACGTACAACATGGCTTGGCTTATCTTTTACCGCAGAGCGTAATCGTGCGAACCAGTGGTCATGTTCTTTCCCCGATCTAGTCATGTTTCTTCAGCAAGCGTCGAACCGCTACTTTGAAGTTAGCTTTTATGTTCCATACAGTCAGGTGGGTCATCGACCATTTATATACTGGCATAAATATGTCTATATTGTGGACATATTTATGAAAACAAAAGAAGTGCATATTCGTATATCAGAAAGGCGTTTCAACAAACTAAAAAACTATGCCACGTTGAAGGAGAAAACAGTAACTCAAATAATTGAAGATTATATTGACCGACTGCCGACACCGGAGATTGACGACTCCTGAAACATCCCTCACACTGAATAACCGCAGGTTATTACCGTTTAGGGATGCCCTCGTCGTCGTCCGGTGTCCATCCCCACCTTATGAGTACATTGAAGGTGGGGACTTCCGCGATGCGTTAATTTTTCAATTGAACGATTGGAAGAAGACTTTCACCTCTATAAACAAGGAGCCATTCCATGACTACATTTCACACGATCGCAATCGATGGTTTAGATATTTTCTATCGAGAAGCTGATTCGCGCTTGTAACCACTATGGACAGTAAATCTCGTTTGCTTTCTCGCGCGCTTCTGTTGCAAGTTCACCTCGACCGAGTTTTTCCACTTCAACAAGTGGCCGAAGCGCAGCGGGCGCTCTTTGGCTGGTGAAATCACCGGACGGGTTGTAATCGAAATGTAATCAAGGAATAATTAGCATGAAAAACGGAAAAATCGGCGTTGGTATCATTGGTGTCCATCCCTCGCGTGGATGGGCTATGACCGCCCATCTACCTGCGCTGCAAGCATCACCCGATTTTGAAATCGTTGCATTGACAAATTCAAATCTAGATGTGGCGCGTGAAGCGGCACTCAAGTTTAATGTGCGACATGCCTTCCAACTTCACGAGGATCTGTTGGCGTGTCCGGATGTGGATTTGGTTGTCGTTACGGTCAAAGTGCCATATCACTTTGAATTGGTGAGCGCCGCAATCCGGGCTGGAAAATCGGTTTATTGCGAATGGCCTTTGGGTAACGGACTGCAAGAGGCAGTCGAACTGGAGCAACTCGCTAAAAAATACAAGGTTCACGCGGTGGTGGGACTGCAGTCCCGCGCAACGCCGGAGGTGAATTTCATTCGCGACTTAATTCGCGACGGTTATGTAGGCGAGGTTCTGTCCGTTTCACTTATTGGTTCAGGAATAATCGGCGGAGCAATGATTCCTGAACAATTTGCTTACACCTTGAATCCGAAAAATGGCGCCGGCATGATAAACGTTGCCTTTGCGCATGCGATTGATTCTGTGGGTTATGTGCTGGGCTCTGACTTGAGTGAGGTCATGGCAACGTTAGACATTAGGAGGAAGACGGCGCAGGTAGTCGAAACAGGCGCTATCGTTGCGATGGAGACGCCAGATCAAATTGTCATCAGCGGTAGAATGAAAAGCGGTGCCGTGGTTTCTGCCCATTTTCGAGGTGGTTTATCACGTGGCAGCAATTTCAGATTGGAGATTAATGGAACGCAAGGCGATTTGATTGTCACAAGTTCGCTTGGCTATCCTGGAGTTGGCGAAACTAAAGTCCAAGGCGCTCAAGGTGAAGATGCTGCTGTGCGGAACCTTGATGTCCCGCAAAAATATGTAACGGCAAATGCAGATATAGGGAGAATAGCAACGACTGTTTCCAATAACTATGCCCTACTGGCTGCCGACCTTAAAAATGCAACAAAAACGGCACCGACATTTGCAGATGCTGTGATTTTGCACCGTCTCATAAATGCAGTTGAACAATCGGCTGCAACCGGTACTAGACAACATATCTAACTGATCAACTTTGGGTATATTGCCAATGCAGTTCTGTCCACGAACGAGGTTGTAGACGCAATGGCGTAACGTCAAACTCAAAGGAGATGGAAGTGGACACCCAATACTACGACGACATTAGAGTTATCCCTAAAGTGTACAGCCCTTGTAGAGCTACAGCCCAATCAATTACAAATGGAGATGTATTATGGCAATTCTAAAACTTGAAGATGGTACAACTTACACTCAGGTAGATGATATCGCGCGGGAACTGGCTCCCTTAAATGTTCAGCTAAAGCGCTGGTCGATTGGAGACAATCCAGACGTTCAAAATCTACTAGCAAAGGATGCTCTCAGCGATGAGGAGAAGGCACAGGTTCTGGAAGCGCTTGATGGCTACTTTAAAGAACTCAAGCAAACAGCCGGCTATCAGTCTCGTGACTTAATTGTGCTGCATCCAGAGGTTCCAAACCTCAGCACTCTCCTGGCTAAGTTTGACCCAATTCACTACCACACTGACCCTGAAGTCCGCTACATCATTGCTGGTGATGGGGTATTTGGCTTTGTGCGTCCTGATGGCACTCAGGTCGAGTTGACGGTGCAAGCAGAGGATTACATCAACGTCCCAGCGAACACTAAGCACTGGTTTTATCTAACACCATCGCAACGGATTAAAGCTGTGCGCTACTTCACGACGACTGAAGGCTGGGTACCGGAATATACGAATACTGAAAAACGTTTCCCTCAAGCTGCCGGTGTCTAACACGACGGATGACATAGAGGGAATTACCTCCGGGAGCCAAAGCCATAGCAGCTTACTCTATCACTCGACAAGTCCTAACGCTAATTTGAGTTTGGGTAGAGGAACCTCGCTCGTCAATCTCGCATTAATGTCGAAGCAATTCGATGTGAACGATTTCAGTTTAATTAGTTCTACAACACTCTTGAAAACAATGAAAACACTACTGAAAAGATCCGTGTTACTCCTTGCTCTGCCAATCACTATTTTAGCTAATTTTTCCTTAAGAGCCTCTGCTGATTCTACTGCTGGCATCATCCTAAGTACGAAATGCCAGAGTGGCTACAACATCAATATTTGGCGCAATTATACTTCCGGGGAACTGCTGTATCGCGCGACCAGTCCCAACGGTAATTTAAGTTTGGGCTCAGGAACTAGCCAAGCGACAGAAGGTGTTCGAGTGTATAAGTTTCGGAATGCAAATTATGAATATTGGGTGTGGGATGGCACGTTGGATAACCCGCAGTCTGGAACTTTAGAGGTGTATAAAAACAACCGTATCTTGATGCAGCAAGCTTGTACGAAAAGTTGAATCCTAAGCGCGGGTGTTATTAAATCAGTTATCAGTTATCAGTTATCAGTTATCAGTCAGTCAGGCGTATGGTGGGGGATGCGCTCACCGCCACCAACGCCTATGCCTACGGCACGTCTGACGACGAACGGTGCACAGGAGTGTGGTGTTTCCCCCAAGGATTTAACTGATAACTGCGGCTGGTACTGTTCACTGTTAAATAAGGTTTGAATTTGGATTCCACCTTTAGTTGGAGCCAACGTTCCATTTTGAGATGGACTGATTTATCAATCACTCTACTGTAAAAAAGTTTCAACTCAACGTGGACGACAAGTTAGAGACAATTGCATATATTGAAATCATGCAAACATTGATAGCAATGCCCGTTGCAACATCTAAGTTTGCTTTACACAGTGAGCACAAAGAGAGTCGTATGGCGACATTTTGCCCTAGAAGAAAAAGGGGATGCGATTGCAGCTCGTATCCGTCGCTTTATGACAACTCACGTTAGGTAATCAAGTGGCGATCGCCGAGAAGAACGCTTACGTTGAGCAAGAGACGGCAAAATGGCGGGCTCTGGCTGAATCCACCAATTACAGATAATACAGATAAGGAGACTGTTCTATGAAACTTGAAGGTAAAAAGGCATTGATTACTGGAGGCAACAGCGGCATTGGCTTTGCTACTGCTCAAGTCTTTATTCGTGAAGGTGCTGAAGTTGCTATTACTGGACGCGATCAAAAGACACTGGATGCCGCTGTTGAGGAGTTGGGTCCGAACGCTGTTGCCTACCGTGCAGATGTGACGGACTCCACTGCCCGCACTGACCTTTTCGATAAGATTGGTCAACGGTTTGGCAATTTGGACATTCAGTAGACCGAAAAGATTTCTAGAAGGCTTACCATCCGTTCATTTGACGCCCGTGTACACAATCCGCCAGAGTGCCCGTATCATCTGCTTTTTGAGCAATAGGTTGTAGATCAGTTCTCCAGCCCAGGCAAGCGATTGCCCAAAGGGCACTGCGCGGAGCGCAATCGCTCTCGTCAGTCACAGAAACGTCGCCTGAAACCCTTATTCTTTCCTCAACTTACAAAAGTTTTCGGTCTACTGACATTGTCTTCGCCAATGCTGGTATCTCTGGAAGAACGCCTGTTGGCAGCACTGACGAAGCCGTTTTTGAGAACATTATTCGCGTCAATCTAACAGGTGCTTTTTTGACGGTGCAAGCCGCACTGCCAAGCAGGTAAGAATCTTGAGAAAAGCAGACCGCTGGTACGCATCTATTAACTTGCAATGCGATGACAACGTTCCCGCTCCAATGCCCTACGGTCATCCGATTGGCGTTGATGTGGGACTGTCCAAGTTTTTGGCAACCAGTGACTCAGAAATAGAGGAATTAAACTAATTAGTACCGTTGGACAGACGGGAATCGAAAGTGCCTGTGCAGACGGTTTGCCGGGGACTGGTGAAAATCAGTCTAGGTCAAAGTCACAACCCCGTAAGGGAAAAACCAGGAAATCCAAGAAGTGATTCTTTGGAAGCCCCCACTGTAATCTCTGATTCAGTGGGGGAGGATGTCACAAAAGTTACCCACTTGCAGACATCACGGAAGAGCGCTTCCACGAGCAGTTTGGTTTGAATGTGCTTTGAGGGAAAGAGTAAACTCTTTAGAGACCAAGTCCAGTAATATAAAAGAGTAATCGGCTTGCGGTTAGTGGGGTAAATACTATCGGATAGCTTTGATAAAGCTATTCGTCCAGCCGTTGTAAGTAGGTCGGTGTAAATAATTAAAGGTATGTAGTAAGCGCTAAGCGCGAAGACAGCGCTTACTACGAACTAGTTTTCAAGCTTTACTTTTCTTTACGTGGCAATTTGTTGGGTAGTTAGTGCTTATACTTGTAATTTTATATGGCAAGTATTTATATTTAAAATCTTGATACACGGCTGTATAAAACTTTATGAAGTTTAATAGTTTTTAGTATTACTCAGATAAAAGGACTTCACTGACTGCTCTTCGAGGTGTGGGTTTTACTTCAGGACCAAAACCAAGACGCAGCAATATCTGGGGATAACCGGCTCTATTTAGAAGAGTTCGGAGTTTAGGACGCAGTTGTGCCACTTGTATAGGTTGATTCAAGTACGATGCAGAAACACCAACCGCCTGTCCAAGCAGCAGAACTCTCTCTAACGCCTGTCCAGCACTAAACCAGTGAACGGGAGTGTCTTCATCGGTTCCTAAAACCGCAAGAATAGGTGACCCAATAGCTAATTCCCGATCTTTTGCTGCTTGTCCTCTGCCTATGTCGAAGGTACGATTAATATGGGCAACAATGGGGGTGACAAAGTCCAGCAGTTGCCTGACACTTTGGCCATAAGCAGGCATACCATCACGGGTGATTTTACGACTGGGGTGAATCCATGCAGCTAGTTCGCGACGAAAATGAGGGTTTGCCATTTGAATGCGATCGCCTTCTGCAATTAAATTAGCCACCGCATTGCGATCGCCTTCGCCTTCAATTGTAGTAAGCCAGGCACCTTCCTGAACTGCAGATGTTCGCATAATAGAAAGCAGCGTTTCTGGAATGTCCCAATTTTGGAAGGGTAACCTATTGGTGTGCCGCCTAGTAATTGTCGCGAACAGCAGATGTTCCTCTTCATTTTCCTCTGTGGGATCGCCTAACCACACATGAGCCAGCAAATCTGGATCCTCAGGGTTAGGAAAAGTTTTTACTGCATCGGTGTAGCCAAAGTGCCTTATTGCTAAGCGTAAATTAAACAGTGCTGCACCGCAACTCATAGTCAATTCGCGGTCTTGGGGGTCACAGACAGGTAAAGCACGGGTTCTATCAGCATAAAGTTCGATAGTTTCGTGAGCGATTTTAAACAGCCAAGGCTGACTATTGTGTCCCGATGGAGCCAGGATTGCATAGTTTAATAAAAATTCTAGTTGTTCAGAAGGACTACCATTAGACGGAAAGTCACTTTCGGAAATATTCCAAGGGCTGAAAGAGTCGGGTGTTAAGCTCTTTGACATATACTTCAATTATTAAATAGTCTATTTAAGATTTTTTTATTTTGAAATAAAATATTACCAAAGAATTAGTAATTCGTAATCAAGCGAGTAACTACGAATTACTAATTACAAATCATGAATTTTAATTTTTTAAAATAACGTTAATATTTTTTTTATTTTTATTATAGCAATTTTTGATGAAATGCGATACTATATGGGGCGATCGCCTTTCTCCTACCCTTAGAAGAGAGTGGGGTTCATAGAAACAACCCAAGGGTTGTAAAAAAGCTTGTATCAAAATTTCGCTCGAAAACCGTCAAACACAGAGGTACTGGAACAATAACGAATCCTCGCGTTTTCCTTCTGTTAAGCACTGCATAGCCTTAAGTGAACTGTATTGATATATATGTGATGAAAACTAAAAGATTAAATGTAAGGATTACTAACCGCAGATATCATAAGTTCCTGTTATAGTCTGCTGAAATAGACAGTACTCTCAGTGACATACTCCTACCCTGAATCAAAGATTACAGGGTAGGCTTCCAACAGCCCGATGAAGGGTGTGCAGGATTTCCTTCGTGGTACTGTGATCCATAGTTCCAACTACGGTTAACTTCCCACTACGGCGTTTTATGCTTGGGAAAATGCCCAACCCAAGCCTTTTTAGGTTGATTGCTGCATTGATATCGCGGTCAACCTTCAAAGAATGTTGCTCATCCCAATAGTCCCGAATGTCGCAATCGGTGAAGATGATTTCATCCCGATAGCACAGAATCATTGACGAATAAGCAGGTTTTTGCCCAATGACGACTGCTCCAGCTTTTGCGGCTATGTAGTCCAGCGTCTTAAAGAAATTACCAAACGCAGCATCAGACCAGGATTTATTCAGTCCTGACTTAGCAGATTGACCATTAGGTAGAAAAGTCCCATCATCAGCCTGTTTTGCCTTGTTGCGTTTGGTCAAACCCTTGAGATTAAGATCTTCGTGAAAGAAGACTTGCTTTCCAGTTCTCACTAATTGTTAAAAAGGGTGTGGGGTTGGGTCTGAAATAGACAACAAGACCGCCTTATCCATTCATACCCAAGAAAGATTTCTCTTTGAGGCGGTGGCGAGGCGGTTTTCGTATCACATAGTTACCAAATCTAACTAATCTCAGCGACTGACCACCAAGGCGCTCGCATATTTGTCCATGCTTTATGAAGCGGAACGCTCCTCAACTCACTCGGCTTTCACCACCACACCAAATCAAAGATTATGGTCTGGGGACTCCCGCCTGCCTAGCTAGACATAGGAGTGAAAAACAATGTAGAGACGCTTTCATTCAGCCCGTCTCTACAAGGATTGTAGACAACGCACAATTAATTTCTGGAGATGTCTACTAGCCTTGTTGATGAGTGGATACATTCTTTACCGGAACCACGAAAAGAAAACATCACGACACCTTTTATTGTCGCACCAATCAAAGAGGGTGTACCTCGTTTTTATCCCGCAATTCATCTTATGACTCCCCTAACGGGTAAGTGAGAGATGAATTGCGGAGTCAGCTAAAACAAAAAGCGCCAGGGAGTGTTACCGTGTTTCCACCCCCAGCGCTCTTTGCTTTACACTTGCTCCTCACACACAACTAGAGAATAACACCCTCCAACTGAAAACACAAGTATGGCAAGTGACACTTTCAAAACTGAACCTTTACTACCTCCATAAGATAGCAAAAAGCGCCTGGACGTCTTGCCGTGTTTCGACTCCAGGCGCTTTCTGTTTTCAACTTACTCCTCACACCATATAAACAATATCACGGGTCAATTCTAATGACTGTTATAGTAAGTGACACTTTGGCAACTGCACTCCCTCTTGAGGCATAAGGCACAAGTAATTTTCGATGTATTATGGCTTATACCTATGTCCACATCCTCCTTTGGACAGGGATTTTTAATGTAAAAAGTGACGAATACCCGTCAACACCATGAGTAAACCGAGTTCATTGGCAGCTTGAATGGAATCTTGATCGCGCAAACTTCCTCCTGGTTGCACAATCGCCTTAATTCCCGCTGCTGCTGCTGTTCTGACTGAATCGTCGAAGGGAAAGAATCCATCACTGGCTAAAATTGCACCTTGCGCTTTTTCCCCAGCTTGTTCTAAAGCAATTTTAACTGAGCCAACGCGGTTCATTTGACCTGCGCCTACACCCAAGGTGGTGCGATCGCCACTTACAACAATTGCATTAGACTTAACGTGCTTGCAAACTTTCCAAGCAAACAACAATTCTGCTAACTCATCGTCAGTAGGTTTCTTGTCGGTGACAACTTGCCATTTACTGGTGTCAGCTACCGTGTCATCTGAAGCTTGCAGAAGGAAACCGCCTGCTATGACTTTTACGGTTTCTTTCGGTCCACTGCTTAATTCTGGTAAAATTAACACCCGGACTTTTGATTTAGCAGCCAGAATTTCCTGTGCTTCCCCATCACAACCTGGTGCAACCACGCATTCTAAAAATGTCTTTGTTAACTCAGTAGCCGTTTCCGCGTCAATCGGACGGTTCAGTGCGACAATTCCACCAAAAGCAGAAACAGAGTCAGCGTTGAATGCTTTTTGGTAAGCTTGTTGCAGAGTATTTCCCAGAGCGACACCACAGGGATTTGTGTGTTTGATAATTGTTGCTGCTGGGATGTCGGTAAATTCAGAAATGATGCGCCGTGCTGCTTCTAAATCAACCAAGTTATTGTAACTGAGTTCTTTGCCTTGAAGTTTAGTAGCAGCTGCCCATCCAGTTGGCGTAGTACCAGTTTGATACCAAGCTGCACTTTGATGGGGATTTTCGCCGTAACGAAGGGATTGCAGGAGTTTTCCAGAAAGATTGTATTCTTGGGATACCTCCCCCTCTCCGCTAGCGGAGAGGGGGACTGAGGGGGTGAGGTTCTGGCTGAGGTATGCTGCTATTGCTTGGTCATAGCTAGACGTATGCAAAAATCCTTTTAAGGCACACCTTTGGCGAAAGTCTAGGGATGGTTCGCCACTAGAGCGGCGCATTTCCTGTAAATATTCTTCATACTGCGCCGGATCACATAAAATTGTGAGATGGGCAAAGTTTTTTGAAGCAGCTCTGAGCATAGCAGGACCACCAATATCAATTTGCTCGATCGCCTCAGGTAAAGTCACTCCTTGTTTGGCAATAGTTTCTTCAAAAGGATAAAGATTCACCACAACCAAATCAATCGGGCGAATTTGATTATTTTCCAAATCTGCGACATCTTCAGGCACATCACGCCGTGCTAAAATGCCGCCATGAATTCGAGGATGCAGCGTTTTGACCCGACCACCTAGAATTTCTGGAGAACCTGTGTAATCAGCAACTTTCGTAACTGGTAGTCCTGCATCTTTCAGTGCTTTGGCTGTCCCTCCACTGCTGATGAATTCAAAGTCAAATTCTTCTACTAAGCTACGGGCAAGGTCAATTAATCCTGTTTTATTAGATACACTCAGCAGTGCTAGACGCGCCATATTTCCCAAGCTTCCTTTGGTGTATTTACAATTAGTGCAGATGTCTATTGTACAAACCGGCAAGGCACGTAGACGCAAAGCGGCTTGAACAGGTGCTTGGCGCGAAGACGAAGCATTGTCTGGAATACAATAGCTGTATTGAGTCATTGATGAAGAGCGCGATCGCTATGACCGCAGCAACCAAGAAACTGACTTTTGCAGAGTATCTCAAGTATGACGATGGCACGGATACCCAATACGAATTGGTTGATGGAGAATTAATTCCCATGAGTCTTGGTACTGGGAAGCATGGCGGAATCTCCAAGTTTTTAGAACGAACCTTCGATGATGAAAGTGCCAAGATGGGAAGGAATTGGACAGCACAAAAGTTTTCCGTCGGTATTCGTTCGCCACGCGGGGGGCGCTGGGACACTTCGCGGGTTCCAGACGTGGTAGTTTTACCAATAGAGCAGTGGGAAGCACTCTTCAACCGGGAAGCAGTCATCGAACTCAACGAACCTCCCCCCATACTCGTAGTGGAAGTCGTTAGCGAATCTACTCAAACTACAGATTACCGCAGCAAGCGTTCCGAGTATGCCGTCCTCGAAATTCCCGAATACTGGATTATTGATCCGATTCAAGAGGTAGTAACGGTATGCACCCTAGTAGAAGGGTTCTATGATGCTGTTGCATACGTAGGAGAAGAACGCATCATATCTGCCACTTTCCCAAGCTTGGATTTAAGTGCCGAACGAGTGCTGGCTGGGCGGAACTGACGCGCCGCCTCTGTGAGATATTACTTTAGCTCAAATAAGGTACTTATACCGATAGTTTCCGTCTAATGTCCGAAAAAGAGCCAAGAAAATTCAGTGTAACTACCCAAGACAGGGTAATTATACGGGAAGCGTCTGTATAATATCCGAAAAGAGGTATTATATGGAAAAATTCTGGATAACTATCCCAAATCGGGTAATAATACTGAAAAATTCCGTATAACATCTGGATGTAGACGTTATATAGAAAAATTCTGTATATCATGAGAAAGAATGCCTGTAATGCTTATAGATTGCCATCAACGAAGATAATTATACGGAAGATTTCCGTATAGTAAATAGTTGTGTGGCTGCACGCGGCATTCTTGATGCACAGTGATATAAAGACATGATCAAAAAGACAAAATCAAAGCAAGAAGTGCTTGAGTTAGCCCATAAGCATGGTTTGAGCATCCAAGAAGGTTCACTGCAATTTAATGAATCGGGACTCGATTTTCAAGTCGTGTTGGCGACGAACGCTGAGGGAGAACGCTGGGTTTTACGTCTCCCTAGGCGGGAGGATGTTCTGCTGTTAGTGGACAAGGAAAAACGCACGCTGGAGCTGATTGCTCCTCTTCTAACTGTGGAAGTGCCGCTATGGACTGTTTCCACAGATGAACTCATCGCTTATAGGGCATTAAACGGTGTGCCAGCGGGCACGATTGATTCAGAAGCAAAAGCCTATGTGTGGAAAATTGACGAAGCTAATGTGCCCGATCAATTCCATGAATCGCTGGCTAAGGGTATGGTTTCTCTTCATCAAGTTAGCATCGAGAAAGCACGCGCAGTAGGTCTTCCTGTTGAAACCGCTGAAGAAGCACGTGCTGCGATGAAGCGGAAGATGGATACAGTTAAGAGCGAGTTTGGTGTTGCTGAAGAGTTGTGGAACCGTTGGCAATACTGGCTCCAAAGGGATGAGATTTGGCCGAAAGAAACGGTGTTAACTCATGGTGAATTACATGCTGGGCATATTCTTATTAATGCACAGGCACAGGTGACCGGCTTTATTGACTGGACTGAAGCAGCCGTCACTGACCCAGCGATTGATTTTGTCGCCCATTACCTTACGTTTGGTAAAGACGCTCTCAATAAGCTGATCTCGGCATACGCCAAGGTGGGCGGGCGCATTTGGCCGGAGATGGCAGAACACGTAACTGAACTGGCTGCTTCTTATCCCATAGCAATTGCGGAATTTGCGCTGAGGTCGGACTTGGATGAATACAAACAGATGGCTAGGCAGTCGCTTGGCGTGAGTGACAACGCAAGGGGTGGGATAGAATGAAAGATGTGTTAAAACTGACTCAAGCAACTCGTGAAAAAAGAAAACTGGAAGAAGTCATGAGTGACATCAGCCAGAAGGCGCAAGAGCGAGGATTGACACCAGAAATTTTAGACTCAATTTTGAATGAGCAGTAAGGCACGTTACGTTTTCGATACAAATGTGATTGTGAGTTCGTTGCTGTTCGAGAACGGTAATCCCTCGAAAGCGTTTCGATATGCTTTGAAACACGGAGAAGTTTTGTTATCGCTTGAGTTGTTATAAGAACTCAGTGATGTACTTGGGCGGGAGAAATTCAATCGCTTTGTAACGAGTGAAGAGCGAGATGAGTTTTTGGAGACATTCGTTGAACGGGCAATACTGGTTGAGATTATTGAAAAAGTGCAGGAATGCCGCGATCCGAAAGATGACAAGATTTTAGAACTGGCATTAAATGGAGGAGTTTGTCCTAAGCAGCCAAAAACCTAGGCAACCCCAGTCATTTATCGACAATC